>NZ_JAHBDD010000043.1:0-36373 GCF_019956155.1 Pseudomonas sp. BF-RE-22
CTCAGATGTGTATAAGAGCCAGCTTATGGACCGCGTAATCGTTCTTCGCGGGCAAGCCTCGCTCCTACAGGTTTTGTGTAGTTTTCAGGAAACGGGTCAGATACGCACGTTGCCCCGTGGCCCGGCGATGGCCCAGATGATCAGGCCCAGGACCGGCAGCAGCAGGATCAGCAAGACCCAGATGATTTTCATCACGGTGTCGGCGCCACTTTTCAGCACGTTGATGATTGCCCAGATGTCCAGGACAAGGATGATCAGGCCCACCAGGCCGTTGAACGTGGAACCCATGGTGTCGCTCCCTAAGCGTTGTGTGCCCTCTCAGGATAGTCGGCCCCAGGGGTTTCGTTT
Organism: Pseudomonas sp. BF-RE-22; assembly: GCF_019956155.1. Taxonomy (NCBI): domain Bacteria; kingdom Pseudomonadati; phylum Pseudomonadota; class Gammaproteobacteria; order Pseudomonadales; family Pseudomonadaceae; genus Pseudomonas; species Pseudomonas sp. BF-RE-22. Next base: position 349 of record NZ_JAHBDD010000043.1, read on the forward strand.
CATGCCATCAAACGTGGATGGCGACTTTCAGGGCTTCCAGGGAAGGCGCGGCAGCAATGCCGACCTCGGCGCACAGCTCGAGCACACGCGGTACGTCGTTGCCGTAGACCAGCACCACTTGCAGTTCGTCGTCGAGCAGCTGGCTGAAATTCATCAACGTATAACCGCCGTTTTCCTTGTTCATGCTGCCCATCTGCACCTGGATGCGATTGAGCGCGGTCAGCGCTTCGGTCTTGGCCAGTTGCTTGGGTTTGATGTTGAAATCCACGCCCGGACCAAACGAAGCGACGATCTGCGCGAACAGGTCCATATAGGTGTCTGCCTGGAACAGCACGGTTTCCGGCAGGCTGCCGACGACGACCCACTCGCCCAACGGAATCGGGAAGGTGTCGTCGTAGTTAATGTCTGGATTGGCTGTCAGAAAAGCCTCTGGATCGGCGTAGGCCTGGGCCGCTTCGTCGGCGACTTTGAGGATTTCGTCTTCGCTCATGCACCCGGAGCTGATTTTGCTGATGAGTTCGACGAGTGCGGCTTTCATGGGGGCGGAATCCTGTAGCGAGGGAATTTTTAAGGCGCGAAGGATAGCGCATTACGTCCCGCAGTTCCTGTGCGCGAGCGTGACCGGGAATGTTGACCCATATCAAGATCCGGCGCACGGGGCCGCGGCACAATGCTGGCACCTTGCCAATACTGTTTCCGCTATCAGAGAAGACCTCCATGGGTGCCTGGCTTAGCAACATCTCGCTGAAATATAAATTCTGGGCGGTCAATGCTGTCGCCTTCGTCACGACCCTGTTGTTGGTGCTGTATGCCGTACAGCTCGAACAACAGGCCCGCAGTCACGCATCCAAAGTGTCCGCCCAGGCACAGGCACGCCTGCTCGGCGCCTGGCCGGCCGGGCAAGCGCTGCCCAAGGCCGATAACCTGCTGACGTTCAGTCGCGGGCACGCGCCGTTGCTCAACGATCAACCCGTGCTGGAACTAACGGACAGCAACGGCTGGGTCGAGATCAACTCGATGCCGCTGTTCGGCGAAAACCCGTTGATGGGCGCCGAAGTGTTCGCGCGTGCCGACGGCCAACACATCGCCGTGATTGCCTATGGCCCGAGCCTGAGCCAGGTGTTCGAAGAACGTTTCGCCAACTACGCCGTGGCGGTGTTCATCCTGATGCTGGCGATGCTCGGTGCGTCGCAATTGTTGATCCGCTTTCTGCTCAGCCAGCTCAATACGTTGAAAGACGTCATGCTCCACGTCGAAAAAACCGGCGACCTCTCGGCCCGTGTGCCGCTGGCCTGCACGGACGAAGTCGGGCAGATGGCCGGTGCGTTCAACGCGATGCAGGCCGGTTACCAACGGGTGGTCAACACCGTCGCCAGCACCGCACGACAACTGGATGACGGTGCCGCTCGGCTGGCATCGAGCATGAACGAAGTGCGCCACGGCATGCTCGGCCAGCAAAGCGAGACCGATCAGGCCGCCACGGCGATCAACGAAATGACCGCCACCGTCTACCACATCGCCCAGCACGCCGGTGCCACCCGCGACCTTTCGAAAACCGCCGACACCCTGGCTGGCAGCGGCCAGGAAGTGGTCAGCCGCGTGCAGAAGTCGATTGCCGGGTTGTCCACTGGCGTCCAGCAGACGGCCGAGATGATTCAGCGTCTGGCCGAAGACAGCCAGAAGATCAACGGCGTGGTCAATGTGATCCACAGCATCGCCGAGCAAACCAATCTGCTGGCGCTGAATGCGGCGATTGAAGCAGCCCGGGCCGGGGAAATGGGTCGTGGTTTTGCCGTGGTCGCCGATGAAGTGCGCAACCTGGCCAAAAGCGTGCAGACCTCGACCGACGAGATCACCCTCATGGTTTCGGCGTTGCAGGCCGGTACGCGGGACGCGGTGGATTTCATGCAGGAAAGCTCGTTCAAGGCCGACGATTGCGTGCAACAGGCGCAAGAGGCTGGCGCCGCACTGGCCGAAATCACCAGCGCAGTGGCGCAGATGCGCGAAAGCAATACGCAGATTGCCGTGGCGGCGGAACAGCAGAGCCAGGTGGCGGAAGAGATGAATCGGGCCGTGGTGAGCATTCGCGATGTGACCGAGAACACCGTGAAGCAGACCGTGGACTCGGCGACGACCAGTAATGAATTGGCGGCGCTGGCCGGGGAACTGAGTAAGGCTATAGGTCAGTTGAAACTTTAAGGGCGTCTTCGCGGGCAAGCCTCGCTCCTACAGGTCGTGCGCAGCCTTTGTAGGAGCGAGCGGTGCGGCGATCCGACTTGCCCGCGAAGACGCCCGTGTGAGCAACATCAATTCCGAACATGAACACCTATCACTCCGATAGCCATCCTTGATTCGCCGCCCGCCCATGCCGCGCCTATTCTTCAATCATGTGTTCAACATGGATCGAGGATCAGCATCATGGGCAAACGTCACCCCAACCTTCCCGCCTGGCAATGGCGCGCGTACCCGGACAATCACCAGCACCCGGCCAATCTGGTGTTGCATCTGATTGCCGTGCCGCTGTTCATCGTGGCGTTTCTGCTGCTGGTTTGCGGGGTGTTCAGCCTGAGCTTTGCGAACTTCGCGATTGGCGTCATCGGCCTGCTCGCGGCATTGGGCCTGCAGCGCCACGGTCACAGCTTGGAGGCGCAAGCCTCCGAGCCGTTCAGTGATCGCAAAGACGCGGTGTCGCGCCTGCTGGTCGAGCAGTTCCTGACCTTTCCACGGTTTTTCCTCAGCGGCGGCTGGTGGCGCGCCTGGCGTGAGCGCCACCGTCGTCACTGATCAGGCGAAAACCGTCACCGTCTGCCGGCTCATGGCAATCAACTGATCTTCTGCGTTCCACAGCTGCGCCGCCGCGTGACCGTAGCCGTCAGCGGCATGTTCGATTTCAACGAGGTATTTGCACCAGTCCAGCGTGCTCAATTCCAGCACCGGCTGGACGAATTCGATGGTCCAGGTCAGCGTGCTGCCCATCGCCGGTTTCGTCAGGTGCGGCATCAAGGATGGGGGCCAGGCGTCCACCAGCGCCAGAATATGCGCCTCACTGACCGCCTCTTCCTTCACATCCCCGCGCAAGCGCACCCAACCGCCCATCTCGCGGGATTTATTGCCGGTGAACGGCAGGCCGCCAACACTCCAGCGCATCGCCAGATGGCGCATGAATTCCGGCAGGACGCCTTTGATGAATGGCAGCTCCTGGCAATCGTCCCAGTGCTTCATTTCGGGGGCCGGCGTGGCGGTTACCGCCACTTCGGACGGTCGCGAGGCGCCAAAGCTGCCCTGGATGAGTGTCACCACCTGGCCCTTCTGCATCGCCCGACCCAGTACCTGGCTGACCGCCTTGCCTTCGCGCAGGACGTCGACTTCAAAACTGACCGGCACTTCAGGCTCGACCGGCCCGACAAAGGTGATCGCCAGCGAACGCACAGGACGATCCGCCGGCACCTTCGCGCGCATGGCTTCGTATTGCAAGGCGGCCACCAGGCCACCAAAACTGGCGCGACCCTGCGCCCATTCGGCCGGAATAGACAACTCCAGCGGCTGGCTGCGGACGGCGTCGAGCAGATCGGAAAAGCGCATGGAAACCTCAAGGGCAGAAAAGGATGAAGGGATGTTAACCAGCCTGCGAGGATGGCACAGCGCCTATTCTGGCCAAAGAGACTGACAGATAGGCCGTGTGCACATCGATTCCAGATTCAACAATGATCCCCTGTAGGAGCGAGCCTGCTCGCGATGGGCGTGAACGATAACGCATGCTGTCTGGAGACACGCGTCGCCTTCAAGTCCATCGCGAGCAGGCTCGCTCCTACAGGGGTTTCAGGATTTGAAACAGCTGGCACTGAGTTTGTCGAGCACACGGTCCGCACGGCCTTCGGCCTGGGCCATGGTGGTTTTCCAGACCGCCACGCAAGGCTGCAAATCGGCTTCCTGTTCGGCCCGGGCCAGCCATTGCCAGCAATCGTGCCAATCGCCCAACGCGGCCTGGGCCGACTTCAATCTGGGCAGCGCCGGTTTCGGCAAGCGATCCAGCTCGGGATACGCCTCGATGCCATAACGCACGCGCTTGATCAGCAAGCGCAGGCGATGGCGATCATGGGCGGGATCGTGCAGTGCCTGGTCGAGTTTCTTCCATTGTTTGGCCAGGCGTTTCTCGATCCGTTGACGCAAGCCCTTGAGCAAACCCTGACGCTGCGAGGCGCGTATAAAGCGCGGAAAGGCGTCAAGGATCATCAGCAACTGCAACAGCTCAGGACTCGCCGCAACCGCCGGGTAAGCCTCGGCCATCTGCGCCATGCGCCGTTGCGCCGCCTCGGGTTGATCGTGCTCGAGCAAATACGCCGCCAGCACTTCGCGATCGCGCAACGGCGTGGTCAATTGCCCCACGGCCGATGCTGCCGCTTCCAGTTGCTCGACACCGGGCAAGCCACGCAATGGTCGCAGCAGGCTGCGCAAACGGCGAACCGTGGTGCGCAGATCGTGCAACGCTTCCGGATCGGTGCGGGCATTCAATCGGGCCTGACAGGCCAGCAAACGGACTTCCAGGCCCAGAACTTGAGCCACCAACCGATTAATCATGTGATTGACTCCAATTGTAGGAGCCGGCTCGCTGGCGATGGCAGCCGTAATGACGCCTTCACCAGCAAGTCGGCTCCTACAGATTAGCGCCTTGTTTAACGGCCAGCGCGTGACTCACGAATATAAAAGCGCGCCTTCTCGGCTTTCCTGGCGCAGCCTTCGAACGCTTCGAATTGCTGCTGGGTCTTGGCGCCGGTCAGCAACGACAGGGCCTTGGAGTAGCTGACGGTGCCGGCAAAACCTTCGGCCTTGGCCAGGTCCAGCTCACGCCACGCCGCATCGAGCCCGTTGCCGCAGCTGTCACGGTAAGCGGTTTTGCCGGCACAACCGGCGAGTGCCAGCGCAATCAAGGGCACACAGATCCAGGCTTTCATCACTCACACCTCAACAATAGGAAAACAGTCGTGCACGTAAGACGGTCCGGCGCGTGAAAAGTGCCTTGCTCCCGCCGTCGAAACTATAGCGCTCGGGAGAATAACCATCTGCCGCCATGGAGTGTCGAAAAAACGACGCCTTCACCCTGCCAAGCGACCTTGACGATTGAAGCGCGCCCCTTGATGGGTGCATTGTTGAACCTTGTCAGACGAGGGCGATTCATGAAAAAGCGCGTCGCACTGGTGCTGGGCTCAGGTGGGGCCCGAGGATATGCCCATATCGGGGTCATTGAAGAGATCGAACGACGTGGCTACGACATCTCCTGCATTGCCGGCTGCTCGATGGGTGCGGTGGTCGGCGGGATTTATGCCGCCGGCAAACTGGACGAATACCGTAACTGGATCGAAAGCCTGGATTACCTCGACGTGTTGCGCCTGGTGGACGTCAGTTTTCGGCTGGGGGCGATTCGCGGCGAGAAGGTCTTCGGGCAGATCCGCAAGATCGTCGGCGAGATCAATATCGAAGACCTGCGCATCCCCTACACGGCGGTGGCCACCGACCTGACCAACCAGCAGGAAATCTGGTTTCAGGAAGGTTGTCTGCACCAGGCGATGCGCGCCTCGGCGGCCATCCCGAGCCTGTTCACTCCGGTGATGCAGGGCAATCGCATGCTGGTGGACGGCGGCATCCTCAACCCTTTGCCGATCGTGCCCGTGGTGTCGAGCCATTGCGACCTGATCATCGCGGTCAACCTCAACTCCACCAACCAGCGTCACTATCAATTGCCGGTGATCCAGCGCCCTGCCGCGTTCAGGACCCGGTTCGACAGCCTGATCAACTCGCTGGGTTCGAAAATGCCGTTCCGCCGCAAACAGGCAGAACAATTGCTGTTGCTGGAAAAGGAAGCGTTGATGGCCGAGGCGGCCGAGATCAATCCCTGGGTCGAGTCCGCCGAACCCGAAGCCCAGCAACCGGCAGCCGCCCCTGAACGCGACGGTGCGCCGAAGTCGGCCACCGGTTCATTCATCATCGACAACGTGGGACCGGCGTCCTTGCTGGATTTGATCAACCAGAGTTTCGAGGTGATGCAGACGTCGTTGGCGCAGTACAAGATCGCCGGCTATCCGCCGGATATTCTGATCAACGTGCCGAAGCGGGTGTGCCGGTTCTTCGAGTTTTACAAGGCACCGGAGTTGATCGCGCTGGGGCGGGAGATTGCGCGGGATACGTTGGATCGGTATGAGAATGAGCGGGATTCCTGAGGGTCTCGGGTGAATGTGAGGGCCTCATCGCGAGCAGGCTCGCTCCCACATTTGATTTTCAGTGGACGCAAAATCTGTGGTTCACCTCAATCTACTGTGGGAGCGAGCCTGCTCGCGATGGGGCCTGAAAATCCAGCGCAAAAATCAGAGGCCACCCTCACTCAACAACCGATACCCAACCCCCGCCTCGGTCACGATAAACCGTGGCTGCGTCGGATCATCCGCCAGCTTCTGCCGCAAATGCCCCACCACAATCCGCAGATAGTGACTGTCTTCGGTATGGGTCGGCCCCCAGATATCCTTGAGCAATTGCTGCTGCGTGATGACCCTTCCCGGATGCCGCGCCAGTTGCGCCAGCACTGCGTATTCCTTGCGGGTCAACGCCACTTCGACGCCTTCGAGCAGCACCCGGCGATACGCCAGATCCACCGTCAATGGGCCGAACGTCAGCGCCGCTTGTTGCGCCTCGCCCACCGGCGCCTGACGCAACAGGGCACGCACCCGCGCCAGAAATTCCTGGATACCGAACGGCTTGGTCACGTAGTCATTGGCGCCGCCATCTAGCGCTTCGACCTTCTGCCCTTCACCGGCGCGCACCGACAGCACCAGCACTGGCACCGTCGACCACTCACGGAACTCGCGCAGCACTTGCTGGCCGTCCATGTCCGGCAGGCCGAGGTCGAGCACCAACAAATCGGGTTTGTTCAATGCGGCTTGCGCCAGGCCTTCGGTGCCGGTGCCGGCCTCCAGCACTTTGTAGCCTTGGGAGGCGAGGCTGATGCGCAGGAACTTGCGGATCTGCGGTTCGTCGTCGATGACCAAAATGGTCGCGGTCTGGCTCATGGTTTCCGGTCGCGGCATGGAGATGTCCAAAGGGTATCAGGCTTCACTTTCAGTGCTCACTGTCCGCTCTCGATTTCAAAGGAAGGTTGTTCCTGCAAGGGCAAGTGAAGGGTGATGCAGGTGCCGCGCCCGTCGATGCCGTCACCGACGCTGATGCGCCCGCCGTGCGCGCCGACCATGCCCTGACAGATCGCCAGCCCCAGCCCGGTCCCCTGCCCACCACGATCACCGCGTGCGGCGGTGTAGAACATGTCGAAAATCTTCGCCCGCTCCTCCTCCGGAATGCCCGGGCCTTCATCGCTGACCGAGAAGAACAGTTCGCTTTCATCCACGCCGGCGCGCAATTGCAAACGCCCATGCACCGGTGAAAACCGTGCGGCGTTTTCCAGCACGTTGACCAGCGCCTGCTCGATCAGCGCGGCGTGGACGAACAGCAGCGGCAGCTGCGCAGGCACATCGGTGCTGACCTGCAACGGCGCCAGCACCGCGCGCAGGCGATTGAGCGAACTGCCAACGATGTCGGCCGGTGACACCCAGTCCCGCGCGAGCTTCAGCGCACCGTGACCGAGGCGGGTCATGTCCAGCAGGTTTTGAATGTAGCGATCAAGGCGCTCGGCTTCATCGCGCGTGCCTTCAAGCAGTTCGCGACGATCCTCCAGCGGGATGGCTTCGCCGAGCGCCAACAGGCTGTCGATGCTGCCGCGCATGGAGGTCAGCGGCGTGCGCAAATCGTGAGACACCGAGGCCAGCAAGGCACTGCGCAGTTGCTCGGTTTCACCGTGCAGCCGCGCCGCTTCCAGGTCTTCGGCCAGTTGTGCGCGTGCCAGCGCCTGGGCCAGCGGCTGACTGAGCGCAGTCAACAAGCGTCGACGCTGACCGCTCAAGGTCTGCCCTTCTTTGGCACAGACGCCGAGCAACGCCAGCGGCCCGTCTTCCACCGAAAGCGGCCACCACCACCAACGCCCGAACGGCAACGTGCCGGTGCCCGCGCCCGCCGGCTGATCGTGTTGCCAGGCCCAATCGGCGGCGGCGCGTTCGGCTTCGGTGAATTCCAGGGGGCCACCGGTTTCGACTTTCCAGCCCGCCTGACCGTCGCGATTGAGCAGGCACAGCTGCACGTCTTTCCAGCCGTTGAGATGCTGCGCGGCGGCGCTGACCACGGCCTGGCGGTCGGTGGCGGCGGTGAGTTTGCGCGACAGGTCGAGCAGTTCGGTGGTCTCTTCCTGCGTATCGCGCAACGCCTGCAATTGCCGGCGCTGGCGCGCCGCGAGATTGCCGGTGAGCGCAGCCATCAGCAGGAAAAACAACAGCGTCAGTACGTCTTCTTCGCGCTGGATGCTGAAGGAAAAATTCGGCGGAATGAACAGAAAGTCATAGGTCAGAAACGACAGCGCCGCACAGGCCAGTGCCGGGCCGAGGCTGCTGCGCACCGCCACCAGCAACACAGCCGCGAGGAACACCAGCGAGATGTTCGGCAGCGGCAAGACACTCGCCACGGCCCAGGCCAGTGCGCTGGCGAGCACGGTTGCGACCAGCGCCAGCGCATAGTCGAACCACACCAGCGACTGCGCCGAACGCTGGCGCGGCTGATGCTGCTCGTGATCGCTGTCGAGGACGTTGATTTCCAGTCCACGTGCATCGCGCAGCAAGCGTGAGGCCAGACCACCGCCGAACAGGCGCCGACGCAAACGCTGCCGGGACTGACCGACCAACACCAGGCTGGCACGGCGTTCGGCGGCGTGCTGGATCAGGGTTTTCGCAACTTCGCCGGCACGCAACAACACCACTTCGCCACCGAGACGTTCAGCCAGTTGCTGGGCACTTTGCAGACGCAGGCGCGATTGCTCGTCGCGCACGCTGCCGTTGTCCACGTGCACCAGGCTCCACGGCAAATGCCGGCGCTGGGCGACACGACTGGCGTGACGCACCAGGCGTTCGGCCTGAGCATCGCCATCGACACCGACCAGCAGCCGACCGCGCACCGCAGGTGCCGCCTGGCCGAGCTGGCGATACCCTTGCGCCAGATCGTTATCGACCTGGGCCGCCGCCGTCTGCATCGCCAATTCGCGCAGGGCAGTGAGGTTGGTCTGGGTGAAAAACGCATCGATGGCCGCCCGCGCCTGCTCCGGCACGTAGACCTTGCCGTCGCGCAGTCGCTCGAGCAGCTCCCGTGGCGGCAAGTCGATCAGCAGCAGTTCATAGGCTTCTTGCAGCACCCAGTCCGGCAGGGTTTCGCGGACCTGCACGCCGGTGATGCCACGCACCTGGTCGTTGAGGCTTTCCAGGTGCTGGACGTTGACCGTGGTGAAGACGTCGATGCCGGCGGCGAGCAGTTCCTGAATGTCTTGCCAGCGCTTGGTGTGACGACTGCCGGGTGCGTTGCTGTGGGCCAGCTCGTCGACCAGCACCAGTTTCGGTTTGGCTGCGAGCAGGCCGTCGAGGTCCATTTCTTCGAGCATCACGCCACGGTATTCCGAGCGCACCAGCGGTTGCTGCGGCAAGCCGCCGAGCAGCGCTTCGGTTTCGGCACGGCCGTGGGTTTCGACCACGCCGGCGATGACTTTTACGCCCTGGCGCAGTTGAGTGTGGGCCGCTTGCAGCATGGCGTAGGTCTTGCCGACACCGGGCGCGGCACCGAGGAAAACCTTGAGCCGGCCACGGCCATCGCGGGGCAGGTCTGCTAACAGCGCGTCGGCGCGGCCGGAGTCACTCATGCTTGAAGTTCTCTTTTTTCAGGTGTTGATGTGGTGATTGTTCTATCGCCATCGCTAGCAGGCTAGCTCCCACAGGGGGTATGCATTCCCCTGTGGGAGCTAGCCTGCTAGCGATTGGCGGCGCCACCGATTTACAACTTTTCCAACGCCATGTTCAGCGCCAACACATTCACCACCGGCGGGCCTACCAACGGCTGTTCGATGTGCGCGGCCAGCAGATTCTGAAGCGTAGACACCGGCAGATTCCGCGTCGCCGCAACACGCGCCAGTTGATAGGCAATCGCCGCTGGTGGCAAGTGCGGATCAAGCCCGCTGCCAGAAGTGGTCAGCAGCGCCAACGGCACCGCCCCCTGGCCTGGCACCAGCAGTTTATTGGCATCGTCGATCACCCGAGTGGCCAGGGCCGGGTTGCTTGGCGACAGGTTGCTGGCACTGCTCGATACCGTGGCGAAAGCACCGGCCGACGGGCGCGGATGGAACCACGCGTCACCGGTGAAATCCTGGGCAATCAGCGAAGAGCCGCGGACTTTGCCGTCGGCGTCACGCACGAGGCTGCCATTGGCCTGGTCAGGGAACGCGACCTGCGCGACGCCAGTGACCACCAACGGGTAAGCGACGCCGGTGATCAGGGTCATCAGGACCAGCAGGCTCAGGGCCGGACGTATCATTGTGGACATTTCAAAATCCTCGAATTCGGTGAACAGATTCGGTGTTCATATAGATGAACCGTGGTGCATTCTTCGCGAGCAAGCTTCGCTCCTACAGGGCGGTGTCACACCTGTAGGAGCCGGCTTGCCGGCGATCGAGCGCGAGCGCTCGCCAAGGGTCAAACCAGATGCAACGCCGTCAACAGCATGTCGATCGCCTTGATGCCCACGAACGGCACCAGAATCCCGCCCAGTCCGTAGATCAACAGGTTGCGGCGCAGCAACGCCGCCGCACTCGCCGCCTGCACGCGCACGCCACGCAAGGCCAGTGGAATCAGCACCACAATGATCAAGGCGTTGAACACGATGGCCGACAGAATCGCGCTCTGCGGGCTGCTCAGTTGCATGACGTTGAGCACACCCAGTTGCGGGTAGATCGAGGCAAACAGCGCCGGCAGAATCGCGAAGTATTTGGCGACGTCGTTGGCGATCGAAAACGTCGTCAGCGCACCGCGGGTCACCAGCAACTCCTTGCCGATCTGCACCACGTCCAGCAACTTGGTCGGATCGCTGTCGAGGTCGACCATGTTGGCTGCTTCGCGCGCCGCTTGCGTACCGTCGTTCATCGCCATGCCGACGTCGGCCTGGGCCAGGGCCGGGGCGTCGTTGGCGCCGTCGCCGCACATGGCGACCAGACGACCGTCGTTCTGTTCATGACGAATGCGCGCCAGTTTTTTCTCCGGCGTAGCTTCAGCCAGCACGTCGTCCACACCGGCTTCGGCCGCAATCGCCGCGGCGGTCAGCGGGTTGTCGCCGGTCACCATGACGGTGCGAATCCCCAGTTTGCGCAGCTCGGCGAAGCGCTCGCGGATGCCTGGCTTGACCACGTCCTTGAGGTGGATCGCGCCGAGCAATTTACCGTCGGCGCACACCAGCAACGGCGTGCCGCCGCTCTGGGCGATCTTGTCGATTTCCCGGGACAGTGCCGGGGCGAGATCGGTGCGTTTCAGGCCGACGAACGCCAGCAACGAATCCACCGCACCCTTGCGATACACACGGCCCTGATAGTCGACACCGGACAAGCGAGTCTCGGCGCTGAACGGCACCGCCGTCAGCACTTCGGTGGCAGGCTCGGGTTGTGGATGAATGCCGCGCAGGTACTCGACGATGGACTTGCCTTCCGCGGTGTCATCGGCCAGCGAAGCGAACAGCGCACCCTCGGCCAGCTCCTTGGCGCTCACACCCGGTGCGGCATACACCGCGGTGCAACGACGGTTACCGAAGGTGATGGTGCCGGTCTTGTCCAGCAGCAACACGTGCACATCCCCCGCCGCTTCCACGGCGCGCCCGGATTTGGCGATCACGTTCAGGCGCACCAGACGATCCATGCCGGCGATGCCGATGGCCGAGAGCAAACCGCCGATGGTGGTCGGAATCAGCGTGACCAATAACGCCACCAGGAACACCAGCGGCAGGCTGCCGTTGGCGAAGTGGGCGAACGGTTGCAGGGTCACGACCACCAGCAGGAAGATCAGCGTCAGGCCGATCAGCAGGATGTCGAGCGCCACTTCGTTCGGGGTTTTCTGGCGTTTGGCGCCTTCGACCAAAGCGATCATGCGGTCCAGTGTCGACTCGCCAGGGTTGGCGGTGATGCGCACCAGCAGCCAGTCGGAGACCAGTCGGGTGTTGCCGGTGACGGCCGAACGGTCGCCGCCGGATTCACGGATCACCGGCGCGGATTCACCGGTAATCGCTGCTTCGTTGACTGCCGCGATGCCTTCGATGACTTCGCCGTCACCGGGGATCATTTCACCGGCTTCGACGCGCACCACATCGCCCTTGCGCAGGCTGGTGGCCGGCACTACTTGAAAGGCGCCGTTGCCGGTTTTGCGGCGTGCGCTCAAGCCTTCGCTGCCAGCCTTGAGGCTGTCGGCGCGAGCCTTGCCGCGACCTTCGGCCAAGGCTTCGGCGAAGTTGGCGAACAGCACGGTGAACCACAGCCACAAGGCGATTTGCGCAGCGACGAAGGTCGGCACGGCGCTGTCGGGAATGAAGCACAGCACGGTGGTCAGGACGGCGGTCAGTTCGACCACCAGCATCACCGGCGCACGCTGCAATTGCCGTGGGTCGAGCTTGACGAAGGCTTGCACCAACGCCGGACGCCACAGGGCCGAGATTGCGGTTTTCGGTTGTTCCGGCGCCTTGACGGTGGCGGCTTTACTTACGGGCATATTCATCATTGATTCCTCAGAAGCCCATGCTCAAATGTTCTGCAATCGGACCCAGTGCCAGTGTCGGCAGGAAGGTCAAACCACCCACCAGCAAAATGGTCACGGTCAGCAACGTCACAAACAGCGGGCCGTGGGTCGGGAAACTGTTCTGGCCGATCGGTGCGGTTTTCTTCATCGCCAGGCTGCCGGCCAGGGCCAGTACCGGGAGGATGTAACCGAAGCGACCGATCAACATGCCCAGACCGAGCATCAGGTTGTGGAACGCGGTGTTGGCACCGAAGCCGCCGAATGCCGAACCGTTGTTGGCGCTGGCCGAGGTGTAGGCGTACAGCAACTGGCTGAAACCGTGGGCACCGGGGTTACTCACCGAGGCCACCGGACCGGGCAGGCTCGCGGCAATCGCGCCAAGCACCAGCACGCCGACCGGCATCACCAGCAAAGTCACCACCAGCAGTTGCACTTCTTTGGCCTGCAGTTTCTTGCCGAGGTATTCCGGGGTGCGGCCGATCATCAGGCCGGCGAGGAACACCGCGATCAGCACGTTGAGCAACATGCCGTAGAGCCCGGCACCGACGCCGCCGAAGATCACTTCGCCGACCATCATGTTGACCATCGCAACCATGCCGCTCAGCGGGTTGAGGCTGTCGTGCATGCCGTTGACCGAGCCGTTGGATGCGGCGGTCGTGGTCACCGACCACAACACCGTGGCGGTGGTGCCGAAGCGCGCTTCCTTGCCTTCCAGCGGCGCGGTCTGCTCGACGGCGACGTTGTTCAGGGTCGGGTTCGGTTGGTATTCAGCCCACAGCGAGGTCGCGCCGCCAATCAGGAACAGCGCCAGCATGCAGGCGATGATCGCGCGGCTCTGACGCAGGTCTTTGACGTAATGACCGAAGGTGAACACCAGGGCAACCGGGATCAGAATGATCGAGGCCACCTCGAACAGGTTGCTCCACGCCGTCGGGTTCTCGAACGGGTGCGCCGAGTTGACGCCGAAGAAGCCGCCACCGTTGGTGCCCAGTTGCTTGATCGCAATCTGGCTGGCGGCCGGGCCGAGCGGGATCACCTGATCGACGCCTTGCATCGTCACCGCATTCACGTACTGCGCGAAGGTTTGCGGCACGCCCTGCCAGACCAGGTACAGCGCCAGCAGCAGGCACAGCGGCAGCAGGCCGTAGAGGGTGGCGCGGGTCATGTCGACCCAGAAATTGCCCAGGGTTTTGGTCGATTTGCGACCGATACCCCGGCACAACGCAACCAGCACAGCGAGGCCGGTGGCGGCGCTGACGAAGTTCTGCACGGTGAGGCCGACCATCTGGCTCAGGTAGCTCAGCGAGGCTTCGCCGCTGTAGCCCTGCCAGTTGGTATTGGTCATGAAACTGACGGCGGTGTTGAACGCCAGCGTCCACTCCTGACCCGGCAGGTTTTGCGGGTTGAGCGGCAAGTGGTCCTGGAACAACAGGATCACGAACAACAGCAAAAAGCCCGCAAGGTTGAAGGCGAGCAAGGCCAGGGTGTATTTCTGCCAGCTCTGTTCGGCTTGCGGATCAACGCCGGCCACCCGATAACAGCCACGCTCCACAGGTCCCAGGATCGGTGTCAGCCAGGTGCGCTGGCCTTCCATGACCTTGTAGTAGAACCGCCCGAGAAACGGTGCCGGGATCAGCACCACGGCGAAGAAGGCCAGGATCAGCCAATAGTCATAACTGTGCATAGCCGCTCCTAGTTCCGGTCCGCGCGCAACAGCGCAACCAACAGATAAATGAACAGCCCCACTGCCAACAGCAGTGACACCCCGTCCAGAACGCTCATGGAAGTTCTCCGTGTTACGGCGTATTGCCGCGTGTGGAGTCATTGTCGGAAGGAAGGCTGTAAAGGAGCGAGATCGAGGGGGTTGGCTGGGCATAAAGAAAGTGTAAAGAGTGGGTTTATGCCTTTGTTACAGCGGTGTTTGGGCGGGCCCCTTCGCGGGCAAGCCTCGCTCCTACAGTTTTGAATGCGCCGATCCCCTGTAGGAGCGAGGCTTGCCCGCGAAGACGGCATAACAGACACCAACGCCCCCAACTGATGCATAAAACCCATCCATCCGGCGCCGAACATCCCCGATACGACACCTTTTTGCGCTTTACGACGGCCATCACCACACTGGCACGCCCACTGCACACGCCCTCCCCGAGCTGTCCAAACCGTTCAGGGAGCAAACGCATGAACACACAACTCAAACCCACGCTGGGCACGCTGCACCTGTGGGGCATCGCGGTCGGGCTGGTGATTTCCGGTGAGTATTTCGGCTGGAGTTACGGCTGGGGCGTGGCGGGCACACTTGGTTTTCTGGTGACGTCCTTCATGGTCGCCACGATGTACACCTGCTTCATCTTCAGCTTCACCGAGCTGACCACGGCGATTCCCCACGCCGGCGGTCCCTTTGCCTACAGCCGCCGCGCCTTTGGCGAGAAAGGCGGATTGATCGCCGGACTGGCGACGCTGATCGAATTCGTCTTCGCCCCACCGGCCATCGCACTGGCGATCGGCGCCTACCTCAACGTGCAATTCCCCGCCCTCGACCCGAAACACGCAGCGGTCGGCGCCTACATCGTGTTCATGGGCCTGAACATCCTCGGGGTGAAACTGGCGGCCACCTTCGAGCTGGTGGTCTGCGTACTCGCGGTGGCCGAATTGCTGGTGTTCATGGGCGTGGTTGCGCCGGCATTCAGCTTCAGTAACTTCGCGCTGAATGGCTGGGCCGGCTCCGATGTGTTCGGCGCACCGGCGATTGCCGGGATGTTCGCGGCAATTCCGTTTGCCATCTGGTTTTTCCTCGCCATCGAAGGCGCCGCCATGGCCGCCGAAGAAGCCAAGGACCCGAAACGCACGATTCCCAAGGCGTACATCAGCGGCATTTTGACCTTGGTGTTGTTGGCCATGGGCGTGATGTTCTTTGCCGGCGGCGTCGGCGACTGGCGCACCCTGTCGAACATCAACGACCCGCTGCCACAAGCGATGAAAACCGTGGTCGGCGAAAGCTCCGGCTGGTTGCACATGCTGGTGTGGATCGGCCTGTTCGGTCTGGTGGCGAGTTTCCACGGGATCATCCTCGGTTACTCGCGGCAGTTCTTCGCCCTTGCGCGAGCCGGTTACCTGCCGGCGTCGCTGGCCAAACTCTCGCGTTTCCAGACGCCGCACCGGGCAATCATCGCCGGTGGTGTCATCGGGATCGCGGCGATTTACAGCGACGGCTTGATCAACCTCGGCGGCATGACACTGACCGCCGCGATGATCACCATGGCAGTGTTCGGCGCGATCGTGATGTACATCATGAGCATGCTCAGCCTGTTCAAGCTGCGTAAAACCGAGCCGAACCTGGAGCGCACTTTCCGCGCGCCGTGGTACCCGTTGGTGCCGGCCATTGCACTGGTGCTGGCGGTGGTGTGCCTGGTGGCGATGGCGTGGTTCAACGCGCTGATCGGTGCGATTTTCCTCGGCTTCATGGCCGTGGGTTTCGTGTACTTCATGCTGACCGCGCAATTGCGCGCCGATGCACCGGCGGACGCGATGTTGACCGGGCTCTGAATCGCAGCAGGTGTTGCGGGTCGATCAGGCATAGAATGGAACCACTGCGAAATTGAATCGCTCAAAGTGGTATGCACGATCGATTGGCGAAACCCGCCAATCGGCCTGCCCTCAAGGAGAGCCCTATGCCCTGGTATGCCTGGTTGATTCTGATCGTTGCAATCGGCTCGATCGTGGGTGGTTTGATGTTGTTGCGCGACACCGCCCACAAGGTCGAACTGACCGATGAGCAACGCAAACGCGTCGCTGAACGCAACGCGCAAGCGGATGCCAAGGATGCGCAGGACCGCTGAAAAAACCTGATCCCTGTAGGAGCGAGCCTGCTCGCGATGCACCTGAGAACAACGCGTTTATTCAGAATAAACGCGTTATCGTTAACGTCCATCGCGAGCAGGCTCGCTCCTACAGGTGACGGTTATTTTTCCCAATCGGCCTTGGCGATGTGCAAGCCATGCAGCCCTTTGTACGCCGCACGCTCCGGCTGGCTCCAGCCTTCGAGCAGTGAATCCTCCAGTTTGTAGATCTCCACCCCAAGCGGGCGACACACGCTCAGCGGGTCCTGCGCGTCCGGCCCCCACATGGCCAGCGACAGATCGCCCCCCGGGCAGGTCGACAGCGCACACAACAGATCAATCTCGGCAAAGAATTCCAGGTAGTCGCCCTTCTGCGCCGGACAGGCTTTCATGAAGTACATGTCGTCGTGATTGAGGCCGGTGCACTGAAAAATGTTCAGCACGTCATGCACGTCGAACTCGGTCAGGCCATGGGGCAACACTGCGCGGGTCAGGTTGGAGTGGCAGTGATGGTGGAAGTCTTCGCCGGTGAGCATTTTGTTCACATAGGGATCGCAGCGGGTGCCGAGCAAGTCGTGCAGGCGCCCGCCATGTTCGTCAATGCCGTAGTCGGCCAGGCTGTCATCGGTGATGGTCACCAGTGGCCGCAAGAATGGCAGGTTCGACCAGAGCCGGTCGTGAGTGCTGACATGCGCCCCCTGCAACTGCCGCGTGCGCGAAGCCCACAAGCGTTCACGCGGATCGTTGGCATTCCAGACGTTGAAATCCCCGACTTGCGGGCCGACCGGCGTGGTCACGCGAAACACGTGCCCAGCCGGGACATGCCAGGCGCGGCCGGTGCGGATCGGCACTTCGAACTGCTCGATCAGCGTGCGCCCCTCCTTCGTATCCCGGATCTTTTCATAGAAGGCTTTGTCCACCTGCAAGGCCGAACCTTTGCTGACTTGGTAGGCCGCTGGATAGTCTTTGTACATGGCACGAATCCTCGATCAGTGATGGGAAGAAGGGGCAAGCATTTGCAACAGAAGGTGCTCGGAATCGTCGAGATAACGGCTCATGGCGTCCTCGGCGGCGCGTTTGTCGCCTTCGGCCAGCAGCTCGTGAATCTGCCGGTCACGCGCCAGCCAGGGCGCCTGAAACCGTGATTCATCGGGCGCGGTGCAAAACACCAGGCGCAGTTGCGCGACGACATTGGTGAAGAACTCATCGAACAACGGGCTGCGCAGCAACCCGACGATGTGTTGATGAAACGCCAGGCTGTGCGTGCCCACTGCGCGCCAGTCCTCGCGCTCCCGGGCCAGTTCGGTGGCTTCCAGGGCTTCGAGCATCCGGTCGGACTGATAATCGCGCAGCGGCTGACTGGCACTGATGGCCTGCAACTCCAGCGTGCGGCGGACCTTGAACAGATCCCGCACATCGTCGACGCCCAAGCGACGCACCATCACGCCTTTGTTGCGCACATAACGGGTCAGTCCTTCCTGCCCCAATCGATGCAAGGCTTCGCGGATGGTGTTGCGGGAAGCGTTGTAGGCTGACACCAGATCGTTTTCCACCAGCGCCATGCCGGGCAGCAAACGACCGCCAATGATGTCGGCGCGTAACTCCAGGGTGATGTGGTCGGCCAGGGACAGTCCGCTGTTCATACTTATCGCCTTATGATTGTTCAACAATCGTCAGCTAACGGGTAATCACTATCCGTGCCAGTTCGTTCAAGACCTCATGAAGGAGTTCTACGCATCTGCATGCTTTTTAGAAATAGAAGTACAGTCACCATCCCATTTCCATTGGTTAAGATGGCGCATTGTTGCGGAGATACCAGATGCGTTACTCGCAGGACCATAAAGCTCAGACCCACAAACGCATCATCAAGGAAGCTTCAGCGCGATTTCGCCGCGACGGTATTGGCGCGACCGGCTTGCAGCCTCTGATGAAAGCGCTGGGCTTGACTCACGGCGGCTTCTATTCGCATTTCAAGTCCAAGGATGAGCTGGTAGAAAAGGCCCTGCAGGCTGCAGGCGCCGAGGTGGAAGTCATCTGCGCCGAACTGTTCGCTCAGGAACGCCCACTCGAGGCGTTCATTGACGCGTACTTGTCCGAATGGCACCAGACTTCGCCCCATGAAGGGTGCCCGTTGCCGACCATGTCATCGGAACTCGGCCTGCGCGGACAGCCAAGTCCGACCTCCGATGTGGTGCTCAACGCACGGCTCGAACAAATACAAGGCACCCTTGAAGGTGATGATGCCGCCGACCAGAGCATCTTCATCATGTCCGCAATGGTCGGGGCGCTGCTGTTGTCGCGCAGTGTCGAGAGCGCCGATCTGGCCCAGCGGATTCTCGACGTCACGCGCGATTTTCTCAAAAAGCCCCGGGATTAACCCTGCCAGCGCTTGAAGAGCACGCTGGCATTGACCCCACCAAAGCCGAAACCGTTGGACAGCGCATACTCGATGGCCATCGGTCGCGCCTGACCATGGACGATGTCCACACCTTGCGCCGCCGGATCCGGGTTATCCAGGTTGAGGGTGGCCGGCACGATCTGATCACGGATCGCCAACAGCGTGAAGATCGCTTCGATCCCGCCCGCCGCGCCGAGCAAATGCCCGGTGGCCGACTTGGTCGACGTGACCGCAATCTTGTTATCCGTGCCGAACAACGATTTGATCGCTGCCAACTCGCCCAGATCCCCAACCGGCGTCGAGGTTGCGTGAGCATTGAGGTGCTGAACCTGTGCCGCAGCGATGCCCGCCTGAGCCAGCGCCAGCGACATCGCCCGTCGCGCACCACTGCCATCTTCGGGGCCGGCGGTCAGGTGATAGGCGTCGGCGCTGGTGCCGTAACCGACCAGTTCCGCCAGCGGTTGCGCGCCACGGGCCAGTGCATGCTCCAGGGATTCGATCACCAGAAGGCCTGCGCCCTCACCCATGACAAAACCATCGCGGTCACGGTCGAACGGACGCGAAGCCCGCTCCGGCGTTTCGTTGTAACCACTGGACAATGCGCGAGCCGCAGCGAACCCGGCGAGACTGACACGATCGATCGACGCCTCCGCACCGCCACACACCGCAATGTCCGCCTCGCCGCAACGGATCAGCCGCGCCGCATCGCCAATCGCCTGAACCCCGGCCGCGCACGCCGTTACCGGAGCACCCAGGGGGCCTTTGAATCCGTGCTGGATCGACACATGGCCCGCAGCCAGATTGACCAGAAACGAGGGAATGGTGAAAGGCGACAAACGCCGCGGGCCACGACTGTCGGTGGTGCGTACCGCATCGGCAATCGCGCCGAAACCACCGACCCCCGAACCGATAATGGTCGCCGTACGCTCCTGGGCATTGGCGTCCTGTGCCTGCCAACCGGCTTGCTCAAGCGCCTGACGCGCCGCTTCCATGGCAAACACAATGAAGCGGTCCATCTTCTTCTGCTCTTTGGGTGGCGTCGCACGATCCGGGTCAAAACCCGCCTCGGCATCTTCGGCCAGCGTCGGCACTGCGCCTCCGACCTTGGCCGGCAGATCAGCCACGACTTCGTCCGGCAGGTTGCGCAATCCCGAACGTCCGGCCAACAGACGCTCCCAGACGGCTTCGACCCCGCTACCCAGCGGAGTCACCAAACCCATGCCCGTTACAACCACTCGACGTTCACTCATACCGCAACTACCTCAAGCCAATGGAGGGTGCCTCACTTGTAACGCGAAGCGGCCTTGCTTTTGGAAAGATTCGGCGCCATCACCAGACGCGCCGCGACAAATGCATCCCAGTCGGAAGCATCCGGCAACGAAGGAATGGTGATCAGTTCTCCCTGGTCCAGCCCCGACAACGATGCATCGACCATCTCGCCCACTTCCATGACCATGTCCGCCGGGATCTGGCTTGCGTCGATACCGGAACGCTCCCAGATTTCGGTGCGCGTCACGCCTGGCAACACCGCTTGCACTTTGACCCCGGTGCCATCCAGCTCGGCATTCAACGACTGGGTCAGGCTCAACACATAAGCCTTGCTGGCGCTGTAAGTGGCGTTGAAGCGCTCGGGGAACAACGCCACCACCGAGGCGATGTTGATGATCGTACCCCGGCCGGCTTTGGCAAAACTGGCGGCCGCCGCCGAAGCCAGGCGCGTGACCGTCGTTACGTTCAATTGAATCAAACGTTCCAGTTGGTCCAGATCGGCGTTGGCCAGCAAGCCATCTGCCGCGACACCCGCGTTATTCAGCAGCAGACTGATACTCGAATCGCTGCGAAGGCGTTGCTCAAGTTTCAGCACATCATCCTTTTGCGTGAGATCCGCTTTCAGCACTTCGACCTGAACACCATGCTCTGCGCGCAGCTTGCTCGCCGCGGCCTGAAGACGCTGTTCGTCACGTGCAACCAGCAACAAATCAAAACCGCGCGCTGCCAAGCGCTCAGCGTAAATGGCACCAATCCCGGATGAAGCACCGGTGACAAGAGCCGTACCTTGGGTCTGGACAGAATTCATGACGTGCTCCTGGAATGCGTAAGGAAAAGAAAAGCGCCTGCGCTTCAGAGCGCCAAGCTGGATGACGAATTTATTATAGGCATAATTTAATCACAATATGATAGCCGTAATTTTTCATCTACCGACGGAAGGCGCTAAATCACCACGTACGCCAGAATGCAAAAAGGCCGGTCAATGACCGGCCCATGGCGCTGAATTACAAGCTTAGTTCACCTCAAGCTTTTCGCGGTTCTTATCCAGAATGGCTTTGCCGATTCCCTTCACTTCGAGCAGCTCGTCCACCGATGCAAACGGCCCATTACTCTCACGATAGGTAACAATCGCCTTGGCCTTGGCTTCCCCGATGCCGGACAACTCCCGTTGCAGCGTCGACGCGTCGGCCCGATTCAAATCAACCTTTTCGGACTGAACCTTGGGAGCGACCTCCATGACCAGAGGTGCAGTGCCCGCCTCCGACTTGGCCGCGGGGGCGGCAATGGCGGCGACAGAGGCAGTGCTCAGGAGGGCAAAAATCAGAGAGTAGAAGTAGCCAGTACGCATAAATGAAGCTCCATGACATCAATTGGGAAAGCAGCTTTTCCGAAGCTGCCTTCCAAACTTAGGCGATGTCTGGAGCCTGTCAAAAATGTGTCAGTTACAGGATGTGAAACAATCAGGGCTCAAGGCGACGCTGCTGATAGATCCAGTCGACGATCTCGCCATCGGGCGCGTAGCCGCTGACGGTGTCGCGCAGGAGTTGACGCACGCGCGTGTAATCATCCCGTTCGACAGCGGACAACAGTTCGTTCAACCTCGTCTTGAGAACATCCCATGGCAGATGGTCTTCATCGGCGCTCATGATCATCGGATGCGACGTCGCCACGACGTTATCGCCGATCAGCAACTCCTCATACAATTTCTCGCCCGGACGCAAACCACTGAACTCGATCGCGATATCACCATGCGGGTTGCGATCCGAGCGAATGCTCAAACCCGACAGGTGAATCATTTTCTCGGCCAGCTCGACAATTTTCACCGGCTCGCCCATATCCAGTACGAATACGTCACCCCCCTGCCCCATTGAGCCGGCCTGAATGACCAATTGCGCGGCTTCAGGAATGGTCATGAAGTAGCGGGTGATTTTGGGGTGCGTGACCGTCAACGGGCCACCTGACTTGATCTGTTTGTGAAACAGCGGAATGACCGAGCCTGATGAGCCCAGCACGTTGCCGAAACGCACCATGGTAAATCGGGTCTTGTTGACCTGAGATACATTGCTGACATCACCAAACAGGACCGGCGCGGCTTCGCGACTGAGCGCTTGCAGCGTCATTTCGGCCAAGCGCTTGGTGCTGCCCATGACGTTGGTCGGACGAACGGCCTTGTCGGTGGAAATCAGGACGAAGTTGGAAACCCCGGCTTGCAACGCTGCCTGCGCGGTGTTGAGCGTACCGATGACGTTGTTCAGAACGCCTTCGGCAATGTTGTGCTCGACCATCGGCACGTGTTTATAGGCCGCCGCGTGGTAGACCGTATCGACGTGCCAGGTTTTCATGACATCAAGAAGCTTTGCCTCATGACGTACCGAGCCCAATATCGGCAGTAACTTGACCGACAGCGATTCACGACTGATCCGCTGCTCCAACTCGGACATGATGCTGTAGAGATTGAACTCACTGTGTTCGAACAACAGCAGTGTTTTCGGATGAGCGCCCAGTATCTGGCGGCAAAGCTCCGATCCGATTGAACCGCCCGCCCCCGTAACCAGAACGCATTGATCCTCGATACAACGGGAGAACAGGTCTTCCTGTGCAGGCACCGTATCGCGGCCCAGCAAATCAGCAATATCCACTTCCTGAATATCGTCGACCTTGACCCGCCCGCTGGCCAGGTCCATGAAGCCGGGAACGCTGCGCACGTGCAGTGGAAAGGCTTCCAGAAAATTCAATATCTCACGACGCCGGGCACGGGTCGCCGAGGGCACCGCCAGCAAGATCTCCTGCGCACCTGTCTCGTCAATCAGTTGCTGGATATGTTTTGGGGTGTAAACCTGCAGCCCGGAAATAGCCCTGTGGGCAATGCTTCGGTCATCGTCGATGAACGCAACCGGGCGCATCAGACGCCCCATCCGCAACGCTACCGCGAGCTGGTTGCCGGCAGACCCCGCGCCGTAGATCGCGACTTTGGGCAAACCGTCATCGCGACTGGTGAAGGGGACATGTTGAGCCGCTGTAAACCAGTCGCCCAAAAAGTACTGGCGCATTGCCAAACGCAAGCCGCCGATCAACACCAGGCTCAGCCACCAATAGTTGAAAATGATCGAACGAGGAACGACCGCCTCATGGTTGCTGTACCAATAGACGACGAGTGCGAGCAACAGCGAAGAAAGACTGACAGCCTTGATGATCGCGATCAGCGCATCGCTGCCGAAATAACGCATGACAGCACGATACATACCAAAACGGATGAATAAGGGAATTGCCACAATCGGAGCACTGATAAACAGCCAGCGATGCTCTTCCAGGGGATTGATCAGGTCATCAATGCCAAGGCGCACGATAAATGCCATCCATAGTGCAAGCCAGACCAGCAGAACGTCGCAGAAGACCTGAATCAACCGCTTTTTCCTACGCGATAGCCCTAGCAAGAATGCTCGTGCCTTTTCCATAACTCCCTCTTGTAAAACCTGGACTGTTCTTGAACCGAATAGCGACCTGAAGACCGTCCATTCCAAAATCAAAAGGCGTGCAGTTGCGGTGGATTAAGTAAGCTTGCAGCCAGAGCCATGTTGAACGGCGATGCGCTGCATCAAACAGGGCTCGGGATTGCAGACGAGCCCCGCACAGTCAAAAGCGCATCGACGTTCAACCGGCGACCGCTTCTCGCATGACGTCGGACAAAACCTGACAGGTCTTGTCAATTTCCGCGGATTTCAGCGTCGGATGCACCATGAACATCAAACTTGTCTCACCCAGCTGTCTGGCAACCGGCAGACGCTCCTGCGGACGCCATTGCGTATTGTCGAATGCCTTTTCCAGATAGACCTCAGAGCACGAACCAGAAAAGCAGGGAACGCCGCGCGCAACGATCTCATTGAGAATGCGGTCACGGGTCCAACCGGCTTTCAAGGCCTCAGGCTCGACGAATACATAACACTTATACGCCGCATGCACGTAATCCTCCGGGATGGCCGGTACTCGCAAACCAGCCAACTCATCAGCGGCGGCCCATATTCTACGAGCATTGGACAGGCGTGCTTCCTGCCATTGATCCATCAGGCGCAGTTGAATACGCCCCAATACGCCTTGGGTTTCGAGCATCCGCCAGTTGGTACCAAAACTTTCGTGTACCCAACGGAAACCGGGCGCGTGCTCTCGCTCGTAGACAGCTTCCCAGCTCTTGCCGTGATCCTTGTAGGCCCACATGTCCAGCCACAAGTTGCGATCATTGGTGGTGACCATCCCGCCTTCACCGCCGGTGGTCATGATTTTGTCCTGACAGAACGACCATGCGCCAATATGACCGATCGAGCCGACCGGACGTCCTTTGTACTTCGCGCCATGGGCCTGGGCGCAGTCTTCGATCACCCTGAGATCATGCTCCTCGGCCAGCGCCATGATCGGATCCATGTCGCAGGACCAACCCGCCAGATGCACGCAGACAATCGCACGGGTGCGAGGCGTCAATACAGCGGCAATGGTCTGCGCCGTGATGTTCTGCGAATCCGCGTCGACATCGGCAAACACAGGTACCGCACCGGCATTGACGATGCTGGATACCGATGCGAGAAACGTTCGGGAGGTCACAATGACCTCATCCCCGGCACCGATACCCAGCGCCTGGAACGCGAGGTCCAGGGCGACGGTGCCGTTAGCCAGGGCAATGGCATATTCAGTTCCGCTCCAGGCAGCGAACTCTTTCTCGAATTCACGGCACTCCTGACCGGTCCAGTAATTGACTTTGTTGGAAAGAATGACGTCACGTACTGCGTTGGCTTCTTCTTCGGAAAAAGAAGGCCAAGGAGAAAAAGGAGAATTCAACACAGCCCACATCCTATTAATTTCAAGATGAAATTTGGAAAATCAATTATTTACTTAAAACTCGACTCATGCCTCCAGCGTGAAGGCGATCCTGCTCAAATCGTTGAAATGACTTTGGCAGGTACACCGGCAACCGCTACACCATCAGCCACATCGCTGACCACTGCCGCGCCTGCCCCGACCACAACGTCACTGCCAATCCTGATCAATTGCCTCACACAGGCACCTATTCCGATCCAGCTCCGCTCCCCTACGCTCACGGCGCCGGCCAATCGAGCACCCGGGCTGACATGGACAGAGTCTCCCAACACGCAATCATGATCGACACTGGAACCGGTATTGAGGATCGCACCGCACCCTATCTTCGCGTCGGCATTGACCACCGCTCCGGCAAAAGCGACGGAACCGGCCCCAAGAGACGCGTATTGACTGATGACCGCCGCCGGATGAATCAATGACACGACAGGCGCGGCCGCATCGATCAGCGCCCTCAGCTTCGCCTGTCGCACAACATTATCGCCGATTGCAACAATGACACCCTGATAGTTTTGGAGTCGAGCGTACATCGTCGCCGAATCACCCATTACCAGCCAATTGCCATTACTGGTGAGTCCGGGCCATGCGTCATCGAAAAAGTCCACCTGATCCCAGCCGCAGCATTGCGCGGTATCGGCGACAACTTTGCCATGCCCGCTAGCCCCGAGAACCGCCAGTCTTTTCATCGTTTATTACCGGTGAACTTGGACATGGTGACTTCACCGTCCGCACTGATACCTTCTTTGACGACCACCTTCTTGATCGTCATGAAGATGATCTTGAGGTCGAGCCAAAAAGACTGGTTGTCGACATACCAGACGTCCAGTTCAAATTTTTCATCCCAACCCAACGCGTTGCGGCCATTGACCTGCGCCCATCCGGTCACACCTGGACGAGCCTCATGACGGCGACTCTGTTGCTGGCTATAAAGAGGCAGGTACTCCATCAGCAACGGTCGCGGCCCGACCAGGCTCATGTCCCCTTTAAGGACATTCCACAACTCCGGCAACTCATCCAGGCTGCTGGCACGAAGGAAACTGCCGAAAGGGGTCATTCGCTCCGAATCCGCCAGAGGATTGCCATCGGCATCCACGGCATCACGCATCGTGCGGAATTTCACCATCTCGAAAGGTTTTCCGTCCCGACCAGGACGAACCTGCCTGAAGAGAACCGGTGACCCGAGTTTCTTGCGGATTTTCCAGGCGACGATAGCCATCACGGGAGCCAGGAGTATGAGGGCGCACAATGAAGCACTGATATCGATGAACCGCTTAAACATGTGTTGACCTGAGTATTGATTGGATGAGCGCGTGTATTCAATGCCGCTGTAACCTGCGACTCAGATGTTCCCGGGCACCCTGGACGCAAACATAATCATCGAAAACGGAACCCGCTTGCAGGTGTCCTGACAGGAAATAAAAATCGACCCGGGTACTCTCAACTTCGACGTCATCGGCACAAGCACGACTGAAACCAATTGCTGGTGTCGTTATACCATCTCCAGCGCCATCGCTCAGCCCGATACCCGGAAATGTCGGCATCAAAAAAGCGAAAAATTTTGACAACCATAATTTCAACCGTCAAGCAATGAATAGCACCGCCCAATATTCATGCTGTTTGTGCAAGTGCGGTATGCACTCATGCTACTTGCCAGAACTGCTCTATCCAGTATCATTCCCTACCTTCCAGCCTATGGTGCCTGACTGCTTGCAACCATGCTCGCATCCTTCATGTTCGCGCCCTCCATGTCCTTGGAGTCCTGCACGGCGTTCAGCCAGCACACACATGGATGGAAGGACTGTCAGGAAACTGTTTCCGATGTTCCACAGATCACAACATGCTTTTCGATCCAGACCATTCCCTGATGGAAACCGGAACGTTGAGAAAACTACGTATTCGGCATAGGGAGGTGGAGTTGAATAGCTGGCTAAAGAAATCCCTTGCATTGTATTCAACCAATGGTCTGAATTTTCTATTGAATATTCTGATTATTCCGATCCTTGTTCACTACATCGGTTTTCAAGGCTATGGCTTCTATTCCGTCTATATCATTCTCTCCAGCACTCTGCTGTTCCTGGATTCGGCATTATCCAAGTCTGCGGTAAGCGCTATTTACTCGGCCGGGGAAACGCAGCGCGCTCAGCTCGTCAGCTCCACCCGCGCAGCTTACGTCGCGGCGGGTATTGTGCTGTTACTGGCTACCCCCCTGATTGCCAAGGGCGTCTCAGTCCTTTTCCCACTGCGTACCGACCAGCTGAACCTGGCGTACTGGATCGGCGCCGCCGCGGTAGTCGAATACGTTCTGGCCTTGCCGGGGCAGTATTTCCAGATGTTGAACGTGCTGCGGGCGCGGCACTTTGCCTACGCGCAATACCAATTGTGCATCCAGCTAAGCCGTTTCCTTGCCGTGGCAATTGTTGCCGCCGCGACACAGCAGATCGAGTGGGTGCTTGCCGCCATCGTACTCAGGAAAATCCCCGATTACCTGATTTTGTGGCTGTTCTGGCGCAAGCAGGAAGCAGAACTGCGCACCCCGGTTGCATGGCCATTGGTGACCACTCTCTACCGGCACGCGGCACCCATCATCGGCGTCGCGCTCCTGCAAGTGCTCGCAACCGAATTCATATCCATCTATGTCAGCCATGCCTATGGCGCCGAGACACTGGGCAAGTACCGATCCGTTTACGACGTGCTGAACAAAATCTGGTTCGTTGCGACCCTCTACCCGGTGCTGGTCTATCCAAAAATTTGCGAATGGCTGGCTGCCCCGGACAAGAAAGCGTGGCTTCGAGACACAATGCCCTACCTGAACCTGGGCAGTGCACTGATTTACGGCACGCTCACGGTCGCGGGCCTCGCCCTCTATCCGTTACTGGCTCAATGGCTTCCGGCACTTCAGGATGCCGCTCCCTTTGTCGCCGGACTGCTTGCCGGTATCTGCATGTCCGGGCATGTCCGCCTCGGGTATGAGTTTCTGCAAGCGCAGAAGGATGCAGGCGCTGCACTTCTGATCAATCTACTTTCGCTTGCCGCCGGTGCCGCCACGCTTTTCGCATTTTACGGATACGCAACCCGAGAAATCGGATGGGCATGGTTCGTTTCTCAATTGCTGGCCGTCGTCATTGTCGACATCCGTAACGGTATACTCTTGTCCTCCTCGCTCCGAAAATCAGTCATTGGGCTACTGCCTTGGCTCGGGGCAGGCATCGGGGTTTTCATCACAACTTCAATTCATGGCATGGAAGGCGCACTTGTTTCACTGCTCCTGCTTGCTGTTTTCATGAGCAGCCTCGCCTTTCTGGCGAAGCGTTTGCGTGACCTAAGGCAGGAATAATGCGCAAGGTAAACTTCATCTCGATCGGTGCCGCCCTGGTGGTTTTCGCCTCCGTTGCGACGGCCCTGCGCTTCGGCAAACTACCACTCGGAATCGGCGAACTTGCCGTCATGTTTTTGTTTCTGTGGGCCTTGCGCTACAAGCAGGCACTGCGCTACCTGACGCATCCCATCATGCTTTTCTGGGTAGGTTTCATGGTGATTGCGGCGGTTGCAGCACTGATCAGCCCTGTCAAAGGAGGCAGCTCTGTCCACACAGCGATGGCATATGTGTACACGGCATGCTTCTCTCTGATGGCGCTGGCCTGCCTCGAGAAAGCGACACAGGAAGAGTTCAATAGCTTCATCAAGGCCCTGACCGTCATTCCGCTTGCATTGCTGGTGATTCCGTTTCTCTGCCTGATGACCAATTCTCCCCGGTTGGCGGAATGGATAGGGATGAATACGCTGTTCCCTTCACGCCTTTCTGCCTGGTCCACAAACCCCAATCAGCTCGCCCTGTTCCTGCTGCCGATCCCGATCTGGGCGATGGCCGCTTGCCGCGAGTCAAACTGGCAGGGACTACGCTGGCTACGCAACTTCCTGTTCTTCTGGATGCTGTTCACTGTTGGATTGAGCGTGCGCAGCGATGCACTGCTACTCGCCTGGGCCATTAGCCTGCCACTCCTTACAATCGTCGCGCTGCGTTGGGTGAAACAGGCCAACTGGAAGATATTCGCGACGATGCTGTTCGCTTTCCTGGTTGCGTTTGGTTCATTCAAGCTCGTGATCGATGCCCCCGGACGGCAAATGCTCATCGGAAAGTCGGATTCCGTGCTCGGTGTCGGCTTCGACGAGAACAAGGGCGGTGCCCGCAAAATCCTGTGGGCCCATGCCGCAGAAGCGTGGATGAAGTCCCCTATTATCGGGCATGGTCCGGGCGCGTTCTCTTATTTTGACGATCCGGAAGTCAAGCAGGAGGCGCACAACCTGGGCTTCGACATTCTGACCCAGACCGGCATCGCCGGAGTGTTGCTGATGGGGGCCTTGTACCTGTGGCTTCTTTTCAACGCCTATCGAGCGCGGGACCCTTATTCGCTGGCTGTACTTGTCGTTCTAATGGTTTTCTCAGGGGCGCACTTCACGCTCCGCCAGCCAGTATTCAGTCTCTACATGATCATTTGTGCGCTAGCGGTCAAGAATGGCAGTTTCACTACTGTGCGCGAAAAGCCTCAACCCCTTTGATTACAACGAGATTGTTCCATGTGCGGTATTGCTGGGTTCTGGCACCCTAACAGCCAAGGCAGGTACGACGGGCCATCCGCCCTCACCCGCATGACCAACGCCATTCTTCGCCGGGGGCCCGATGATGCGGGCGCCTGGGACAATGGCGCGGGCCTTTTTCTTGGCCACCGCCGACTGGCGATCGTCGACCTGAGCTCGGCCGGACACCAGCCAATGGCATCGCCGACAGGCCGTTACGTCATTGTGTTCAACGGTGAAATCTACAACTTCCAGGCATTGCGCCAGGCGCTCGACGCGACTCATCCGAGCCCGCTGCCATGGCGTGGCCATTCGGATACCGAGGTGATGCTGGCGGCTTTCGAACAGTGGGGTATTCAGGAAACCCTGCGCAAGCTGGTCGGCATGTTCGCGTTGGCAGTATGGGACCGCACCCGCGAAACCCTCACGCTTGCGCGCGACCGGATCGGAGAAAAGCCACTCTATTACGGCCTGAGCAAAGGCGCGCTGTTCTTCGCATCGGAGCTGCAGGCACTGGAAGCACACCCGAACTTTGACGCGGAAATTTCACGCGACAGCCTGGCCCTGCTCCTGAAGTACGCGTATGTGCCGTCACCCCATTCCATTTATCAGGGCATTCACAAATTGCCGCCAGGTACGTGGCTTGAGCTCGACCAGGCCAAACTCGAGAGTGGCACGACAGGAACGCCTCAGACGTACTGGGAACTGCCCGCCGCGCAACCCGAACACAACCCGTCGCTTTCCGACGAAGAAGCCATCGATCAGCTTCACGAACTGATGAGCACAACGATCCGCGACCAAATGGTAGCGGATGTACCTCTCGGCGCGTTCCTGTCCGGCGGCATCGACTCATCACTCATCGTCAGCTTGATGCAGTCGCTATCGCCCCAACAGGTCAAGACCTACACCATCGGTTTCGACAATCCGGGCTACAACGAGGCCGAACACGCCAAAGCCGTTGCCCGACACCTCGGCACCGACCACACCGAACTCTATGTGTCAGGTACGGATGCCTTGAACGTGGTGCCGAAGTTGCCTGACATCTACGGCGAACCCTTTGCCGATTCATCGCAAATACCAACCTTTCTTGTTTCTCAACTGGCCCGTAGCCATGTCACGGTGAGCCTGTCCGGCGACGCAGGCGATGAGCTGTTCGGCGGATACAATCGCTATCAGCACCTGCCCAACGTATGGCGCAAGCTCAGTCGCGTACCGGGACCGGCACGCAGGCTCGCTGCCCGCATGATTGAATCCGCCTCGCCAGCTCGCTGGGATTCCATCGCCGCAGGATTGAACCCGATTACCCCCGCAGGCTTGCGCGTCGCGCTGCCTGGCGACAAGCTCCACAAACTCGCCAGCGTCATGCGACATGCCACTCCCGACCAAATGTATGATCGGGTAGTATCACAATGGCCAAATGCAACCGATATCGTCATCGGCGCTGACCCCCTTCCTGGCCTTGCATCTGTCGGGGACAGCGATTTCGTCTCCTGGATGATGCGTCAGGACACACTGACCTACCTGCCCGACGATATCCTGGCCAAAGTAGATCGAGCGGCAATGGCCGTCAGCCTCGAAACTCGCGTTCCGTTCCTGGATCACAGGATCGTCGAGTTTGCATCGACATTGCCGATGTCGCTCAAAATCCGCGATGGCAGCACCAAGTGGATTCTGCGCCAGCTACTTTATCGTTACGTACCACGAGAACTCATCGAACGCCCAAAAATGGGCTTCGGTATCCCGCTACACGATTGGCTCCGCGGCCCTTTGCGCGACTGGGCCGAGTCATTGCTGGACCCACAACGACTGGCGAGCGAAGGTTATTTCGTACCCGGGCCGATCAGAGCCGTGTGGGAAAGACACCTTCGGGGGCAGGGAAATTACCAGCAACAGCTTTGGCCTGTGCTGATGTTCCAGGCATGGCTCGATCGCAAACGAGTCAACTGATTAAAAGATTCCATTTATTAGAGGAAAACCCATGTATCTGAGAAAGATATCAGTGGTCGGGCTGGGTTATGTTGGCCTGCCGGTGGCTGTAGCGTTCGGTAAACACGGACCGGTAATCGGCTTTGACATCAACGAAAGCCGTCTGCAGGAACTGCGCGCGGGACAGGACCGTACCAACGAAGTCACCAGCGATGAACTGGGCCAGACGCAAATCGAATTCACCAGCAAGACAGATGTCCTTGCAAAGGCCGATTTCCATATCGTCGCTGTTCCCACGCCGATCGACGACGCTCACCAACCGGACCTGACGCCGGTGGTGAAGGCTTCTGAAACCGTAGGTAAAGCGCTCAAGCAGGGCGATATCGTCGTTTATGAGTCGACTGTTTATCCGGGTGTAACCGAAGACATCTGCGTTCCGATCCTGGAGCGCGTATCCGGCCTGAAATGCGGTACCGACTTCACCGTGGGCTACAGCCCCGAACGCATCAACCCGGGCGACAAGGAACACACGTTTACCAAAATCAAAAAGGTCGTATCCGGGCAAGACGCCACTACCCTTGACATTGTCGCCGACGTGTACAGCTCCGTCGTCACTGCCGGCGTTTACAAAGCCGCGTCGATCAAAGTAGCCGAAGCCGCCAAGGTGATCGAAAACACCCAGCGCGACCTGAACATCGCCCTGATGAACGAACTGGCGCTGATCTTCGACCGCATGGGCATCGACACGCTCGACGTTCTTGAAGCTGCCGGGACCAAGTGGAACTTCCTGAAGTTCAAGCCGGGACTGGTAGGCGGACACTGCATTGGCGTAGACCCTTATTACCTGACGCACAAGGCCGAAAAGCTCGGCTACATCCCTCAGGTCATTCTCGCCGGCCGTCGCATCAACGACAGCATGGGCGCATTTATTGCCCAGCAAACGATCAAGCAGATGATCCACGCCGGTCACCCTATCGCTGGCGCCGTCGTCACCGTGCTTGGCCTGACCTTCAAAGAGAACTGCCCTGACCTGCGCAACTCTCGCGTCATCGATATCATTCGCGAGCTCGAAGAATTCGACGTCAAGGTACAAGTGTTCGACCCAGAGGCCGATTCGGCAGAAGCCCTGCACGAATATGGCGTCTCGCTGCGCAAGCTCGACGAACTCCAGCCTGCTGCTGCAGTCGTGGTAGCCGTGGCACATGATGCCTATGCGCGCTGGACCACCGACGAATACCTGAAGCTTATGCACAATGCTCCCGTCGTCATCGATGTCAAAGGTGTTTGCGACGGTCCCGCCCTGGAAAGTGCTGGAGCGCGCTTCTGGCGCCTCTGATGGAGAATGGCATGAACGCTTACGAAACTCTGCGCCAAGAGCTGGCGGCGTCACCGCGCACCTGGCTCGTCACCGGTGTCGCCGGCTTCATCGGCTCGAACTTGCTCGAGACGCTGCTCCAGCTAAATCAGCGCGTGATCGGACTCGACAACTTCGAAACCGGCCATCAGCGCAACCTTGATCTGGTACAGCAGGCTGTTGCAGATACCGCCTGGGCACAGTTCAAGTTTGTACAAGGTGATATCCGCAAACTGGAAGACTGCCAGCGCGCCATGGAAGACGGTGTCGACTACGTTCTTCATCAGGCAGCCCTGGGCAGCGTACCCCGCTCGCTGGAAGACCCGATCCGAACCAACACCACAAACATCGATGGCTTCCTGAACATGCTGGTCGCCAGCCGCGATGCCGGTGTCAAACGCTTCGTTTATGCGGCATCAAGCTCCACCTATGGCGACCACCCTGGTTTGCCCAAGGTAGAGGATCGTATCGGTCGGCCGCTGTCACCCTATGCCGTCACCAAGTACGTCAACGAGCTGTACGCGGACGTGTTTGCACGCTGCTATGGATTGCAGACCATAGGGCTGCGTTACTTCAACGTATTCGGCCCAAGGCAGGATCCGGATGGCGCGTACGCCGCCGTGATTCCAAAGTGGTTTGGTGCCCTGCTGCGCGACGAACCCATCTATATCAACGGCGATGGTGAAACCAGCCGTGATTTTTGCTTCATTGCCAACACTGTCCAGGCCAATTTGCTGGCAGCTACAACGCAAGAAGCCGATGCGGTGAATCAGGTATACAACGTGGCCGTGGGTGACCGCACCACGCTGAATGAGCTGTTCTCCCACATCCGTGAACTTGCGTGTGCCGTCAAGCCCGAGCTAAAGGATGTGAACCCGGTATACCGTGATTTCCGGGCCGCCGATGTGCGTCATTCCCAGGCGGATATCAGCAAGGTCGAATCGTTGCTCGGCTATGCACCGACGCATCGCATTGCAGCCGGGCTGCAGGACTCTGCAACCTATTACACAACCCATGTAGGCAAGCATGTCTAAAATTGTCGTCATCGCCGGGCTCGCTGAATCGTTGATCCGGTTTCGCGGGGATCTTCTGGATGCAATGCGAGCGAATGGACATGAAGTCGCCGCCATTGCACCTGAAGATGATGAATCTGTGCGCACGCGGCTCGCTGAAAAAGGGATTGCATATCACGTCGTGCCGATGTCACGCGCAGGATTGAATCCATTCGCCGATCTGCGCTACCTGCTGCAGCTCAGCCAGTGCCTGCGCAAAATCAAGCCCGACGTGGTGCTCGCCTATACGATAAAGCCGGTGGTCTATGGCTTGCCCGCCGCTCGCCTGGCGGGCGTAAAGCGGCGTTACGCGCTGATTACCGGCCTGGGCTACGCATTCACTGACGCCGAGGCCAGCTTCAGTCGTAATCTCGTCAAGCGCATCGCATCAGGCTTGTACCGGTTCGGATTGCACTTCGCCAACGGCCTGTTCTTCCAGAACCCGGATGATCGACAGCTCTTCAAGGACCAGGGTCTTTTCAATGCAAGCCTCCCAACCTGGATCATCAATGGCTCGGGGGTCGATACCGACAGTTTCCCGGTCGCCCCTCTCCCCCCTCAACCGAGCTTTTTGTTCGTGGGCCGGGTGCTGCGCGACAAGGGGGTGGTTGAATATGTGGATGCTGCTCGTTCGCTGAAATCCACCTACCCGCAAGCCACTTTCCATCTGGTCGGACCACTGGATTCCAACCCCTCGGGGATTCAAGCAGATATCGTTGCAGGCTGGGAAAAAGAGGGCGTTATCCAGTATCACGGTGCCGTCAGCGATGTGAAACCGTACCTCGCCGCTTGCAGCGTATTCGTACTGCCCTCATACCGCGAAGGGACACCTCGCTCGGTGCTCGAAGCAATGTCCTGCGGGCGAGCCATCGTTACCACAGACGCACCAGGATGCCGTGAAACGGTTCAGGACGGGGTGAACGGCTTTCTGGTTACACCGCGAGACTCGGCGGACCTGGCAACTGCCATGGGGCGCCTGGCAGGCTCAAGCGAGCTGCGCGAGCAAATGGGTCGCACAAGTCGCGAACTTGCGGAGCACAAGTATGACGTACATCGAGTAAATGCAGCGATGATCGATGCAATGGCGTTACGCGGCTAAGTACTGGCCGGGTCCGGCGCGCTGCCAACACCCAGCGCCGGGCCATCTCCCTGCGAATGCTGCCTCGTTCAGCCAGTCAGGCACTCACAGGCCTCAGAGCCAACCCATCTACTTTCCAAGCCGGCGGCTATTTCGCCGATAGAAGATAACCCCCAAAAGCGGCCCCACCAATAACCCCAGCAGCAATGCGCCTAAAATGTAAATTGACACGGGCCATGGCGGTGCAGACCAACCCACAAAAACCAGGGAAACCGGCTGCTGATTCTCCAATGAAAAGAGCAGCGTCGCTGCTAATGCCACCAATATGATCAGAAGCGAAGACAACTTCTTTACTCCGCGCACAAAACTTCTCCTAATCCCGCCTGGTTAAATCGGCTCCTCATCCTCATTCACCCGATCCCGCAACTCTTTCCCCGGCTTGAAATGAGGAACGAATTTGCCGTCAAGGCTGACGGACTGACCGGTTTTCGGATTGCGGCCTACGCGCGGTGCGCGGTAGTGCAGGGAGAAGCTGCCAAATCCACGGATCTCGATGCGATCACCGGTGGCCAGACATTGGGACATTTGTTCAAGCATGGTCTTGATAGCCAGCTCCACATCCTTTGATGAGAGCAGCCCTTGATGGGTGACAATTCGTTCGATCAACTCCGACTTCGTCATATTTTTCCCTTCTTTTTCAAGCAGCTAGGAAAAGCGCTTCAAAGGTTTTAGCATGCCCGAAGGAATTTGAACAGCCCGAGCTTTGACATATCTTCGCCAGCAACGGGATGCCGATTTCAGAACAGAAGCCTGATCAAGCCCGACCTGCTCATCTGCAGATAACCAGCATGGTTCGTGTCACATAACCTGCCGGGTTGAAGCCAAAGGGAAACTCATCTTCATCTTTGGCGTCATCGGATCTCGTGACCACCTTGTAGCCAGTGCCCTTGCACTCCTTGGCAGCGCGCTTGTAACACCTCTCCCACCCCGACCCCAACCC
>NZ_JAHBDD010000055.1:0-250741 GCF_019956155.1 Pseudomonas sp. BF-RE-22
CGCGAAGGCGGCGTGTCAGTCGAGGAGGATGGCGACTGACACACCGCCTTCGCGGGCAAGCCTCGCTCCTACAGGATTTGCGTCAATCACTGGGCCCAAGGCGCCCGGCGCGAATCGTTGAGCCCCAGCAGATAGCTGTCGCCACCCAACTGGCTCATCTGCTGCCGAATCCACCCGGCGCGACGTGCGACGTAATTCGTCGGGTGACTCGCGCTCCACACCCGTGGGTTAGGCAATACAGCCGCCAGATAACTGGCCTGCTGCCGGGACAGCGACTTGGCGCTTACACCAAAGTGATGGCGAGCCGCCGCTTCCGCGCCAAACACCCCGTCATCCCACTCGACGCTGTTCAGGTACACCTCAAGAATCCGCTGCTTGGGCCAGAATACTTCGATCAGCCCGGTAAACCAGGCTTCCAGACCTTTGCGCAGCCAACTACGGCCGGACCATAAAAACAGGTTTTTCGACACTTGCTGGCTCAAGGTGCTGGCGCCGCGAACCGAACCACCCAGCTCGTTGTGCGCCAGGGCTGCACGGATCGCGCCGAGGTCAAAACCCCAGTGCTCCGGGAATTTCTGATCCTCACCGGCAATCACCGCGACTTTAAGGTCGTCGGAGATTTCATCCCAGGGTTTCCAGGTGCGTTGCAGGTCGATGGGCTCGCCGTCGAACCAGGATTCGATCTTGCGCTCGACCATCAGCGTCGTGCCCGGTGGCGGCACCACGCGGAAAATCAGCACCAGCAATACGCTGCCGCCCGCGAACCAGAGCACGGCCTTTGTAAATCGTCGTAAAAATAAACGCAGCATAGAGATGGCTTGGCCGAACCCATTGAGCGGGCCATTATACAGACCCTGTTGATCGAGTCTGACTGGAGTTCTTCATGCTGCGTGGCTTTCTGATGCTGGCCGCTTTCTTCGGCTTCACCGGCGTTGCCCTTGGCGCATTCGCCGCCCATGGCTTGAAAAGCCGCCTGACGCCTGAATACCTGGCGATTTTCCACACTGGCGTCACCTACCAATTGGTGCACACCTTGGCGTTGCTGGGTGTGGCGCTGCTTGCCACGCAGATCCAGGGTCGTTTGATCACGTGGGCCGGCGCCTCGTTTGCCATTGGCATCCTGCTGTTTTCCGGCAGTTTGTACCTGTTGACCCTGACCGGTATCAGCAAGCTCGGAATCATCACGCCCTTCGGCGGCCTGGCATTCCTGATCGGTTGGCTCTGCCTGGGCCTTGCCGCCTGGCGGTTGAG
This sequence comes from Pseudomonas sp. BF-RE-22, assembly GCF_019956155.1. Lineage (NCBI taxonomy): Bacteria > Pseudomonadati > Pseudomonadota > Gammaproteobacteria > Pseudomonadales > Pseudomonadaceae > Pseudomonas > Pseudomonas sp. BF-RE-22. The sequence continues at coordinate 1,252 of NZ_JAHBDD010000055.1, forward strand.
CTGACCGGGTGGTCCATTTCATGACGAATGGCTTGGGTCGCCAAGACTGATCGGGCTAGAATGCCAGCCCCTAAAAATGATGGCGGCATCCGGCATGCGCATTCAGTTGAACGGCGAATCCCTTGAACTGCCCGACGGTGAAACCGTTGCGGCCCTGCTGACCCGTCTGGAACTGACCGGACGCCGGGTAGCGGTCGAACTCAATCTGGATATCGTCCCGCGCAGCCAGCATGCGGACACCACATTGAACGACGGCGATTCCGTCGAAGTGGTACACGCCATCGGCGGCGGCTAGTCGCCCGGCCCGCAAGGGCACAGAATTCTGCAAGAACCTCACCCCTACAGAGGATTTCCCATGAGCATCGTTCGTAGCGACAAGCCCTTCGTCCTGGCCGGTCGTACTTACCAGTCGCGTTTGCTGGTAGGCACCGGCAAGTACCGCGACATGGAAGAAACCCGCCTGGCCATCGAGGCCTCGGGAGCCGAGATCGTCACCTTCGCCGTGCGCCGCACCAACCTCGGTCAGACCCCGGGCGAACCGAACCTGCTCGAAGTCCTGTCGCCGGATCGCTACACCTTCCTGCCTAACACCGCCGGTTGCTTCGACGCTACCGAGGCTGTGCGCACCTGCCGCCTGGCCCGTGAGCTGCTCGGTGGCCACAACCTGGTGAAGCTGGAAGTGCTGGCGGACCAGAAAACCCTGTTCCCCAACGTGATCGAAACCCTCAAGGCCGCCGAAGTGCTGGTCAAGGAAGGCTTCGACGTGATGGTCTACACCAGCGATGACCCGATCATTGCCCGTCAACTGGCGGAAATCGGCTGCATTGCGGTCATGCCGCTGGCCGGTCTGATCGGCACGGGCCTGGGGATCTGCAACCCGTACAACCTGCAGATCATCCTTGAAGAGGCCAAGATTCCCGTGCTGGTGGATGCCGGTGTCGGTACCGCTTCCGACGCCACCATCGCCATGGAGCTGGGTTGCGAGGCGGTGCTGATGAACTCGGCCATCGCCCATGCCCAGCAGCCGATCATGATGGCTGAAGCCATGAAACACGCCATCGTTGCAGGCCGCCTGGCCTACCTCGCCGGCCGCATGCCGAAAAAACTCTATGCCAGCGCCTCTTCGCCGCTGGATGGTCTGATCAAGTAAGAGCCATTGATGACTGAATCAAACGACACGCCAATCCAGACGGAAGAAGGCGACGAGCGCCAACACCGCCGCATCAAGAGTTTCGTGATGCGCGCCGGGCGCATGACCGAAGGCCAGCAAAAAGGTCTGGAGCAGGGCACGCCGCTGTTTGTGCTGCCATTGGCCGACGCGCCGGTGGACTTCGACCAGGTGTTCGGTCGCTCGGCACCGCGTTCGCTGGAAATCGGTTTCGGCATGGGCCATTCGCTGCTGGAAATGGCCGCCGCTTCGCCGGAACAGGATTTCATTGGCGTGGAAGTGCACCGTCCGGGTGTGGGTGCGCTGCTCAATGGCGTGCTGACTCAGGGCCTGACCAACCTGCGGGTCTACGATTGCGACGCGATCGAAGTGCTCAACCGTTGCGTGGCCGACAACAGCCTCGATCGCCTGATGCTGTTTTTCCCGGACCCATGGCACAAGAGCCGCCACCACAAGCGCCGTATCGTTCAGGCGTCGTTCGCTGAACTGGTGCGCAGCAAGTTGAAGGTCGGCGGTATTCTGCACATGGCCACCGACTGGGAACCGTACGCCGAATACATGCTGGAAGTGATGAACGTTGCGCCGGGTTATCGCAACCTGGCCGAAGACGGCAAGTGCGTGCCACGCCCGGCCGAGCGCCCGATCACCAAGTTCGAACGCCGTGGCGAACGACTTGGGCATGGCGTGTGGGACCTGAAGTTCGAAAAGCAGTCCTAAGCCCAACGCTATAAACCTGTAGGAGCGAGGCTTGCCCGCGAAGGGGCCGTACCAGTCACTATCATCATCGACTGACACACCGCCTTCGCGGGCAAGCCTTGCTCCTACAGGTTTTTTTGTGTCCGGAAATCAGCGGCGGTCGGCGACGACGCCAATCAGCACCAACACCACCAACAACACCGGTGCCAGGCTGTAGTTGTTGAACTGGCTCAAACCACGAACGATCCACGGTGTGGCGTAGATCAGCGCGGCACCGCTGCCGATCATGCACACCAGCGCGAGCAACGGGACGCGCAAAGCGTCGGCGATGCTGCCCAGGCGTTGATCGATCCAGGCTTTGATGTCCGCGCCGAACAGCACCAGCAAACAGCCCACCAGCGCCAGAGAGATTTCCGACAGGTTACTGCGGCTCCAGCGGGAGACGGTGGCGAGCAGGTCGAGTATCAAATCCATTCGTTTTCCCTTACGGCTGAAATCAGCTCAGAAATGTTTGCAGCAAGTCATTGAGGAACAATTGCCCGCGCTCGGTGGCCGCCAGGCGTGACGGTTCGACCTGCAACAGGCCGCTTTGTTCGGCTTCGCGGCGGCCTTCGGCGAGGCTTTCCAGGCTCAGCCCGGTGCGCTCCGGATACAGCCGTGATTCCACGCCATCAGTCAGGCGCAAAGCGTTCATCAGGAAATCGAACGGCAGTTCATCGTTGGTCAGCGCTTTCTCGCCAGCCTTGAAGCTTTTCGCCGGGTTCAGGTAATCCTTCGGCAGGCGCGTCTTCCAGGTGCGCACGATGCGCCCGTCCGGATGACTGAGCTTGCCGTGGGCGCCGGCGCCGATGCCGATGAAGTCGCCGAAGCTCCAGTAATTGAGGTTATGCCGCGCCGGACGACCGGGCAGGGCATACGCCGAGACTTCGTATTGTGCGTAACCGTGCTCGGCGAGCAGCGCCTGGCCGGCCTCTTGAATGTCCCACAGCGTGTCGTCTTCCGGCAGCACAGGCGGCTGGTTCCAGAACACCGTGTTCGGCTCCAGCGTCAGCTGATACCAGGACAAGTGGGTCGGCTTCAGGGCGATGGCCTGGCGCAGATCGCTCAAGGCGTCGTCCAGCGACTGATCGGGCAAACCGTGCATCAAGTCCAGGTTGAAGTTATCGAACCCGGCCTGGCGCGCCATGCCGGCGGCTCGCACCGCTTCATCGCCGTTGTGAATCCGCCCCAGTGCCTTGAGTTTCTCTTCCTGAAAGCTCTGGATGCCGATCGATAGCCGATTGATGCCCAGCGCGCGGTAGGCGACGAACTTCTCTTGCTCGAACGTGCCTGGATTGGCCTCCAGGGTGATTTCAATGTCGCCGGCAAACGGAATCCGTTGCTCGACGCCTTTGAGCAGGCGGCCCAAGGCTTCGGCGCTGAACAGGCTCGGCGTGCCACCACCAAAGAAGATCGAGCTCAACTCGCGGCCGTAGACCGCGTGCAAATCCTGATCAAGGTCCGCCAGCAAGGCGTCGACGTACTCTTCTTCCGGCAGCACGGGGCTTGCGGTGTGGGAGTTGAAGTCGCAATAAGGGCATTTGCGCACACACCACGGGATGTGGATGTACAGCGCCAGGGGCGGCAGCACGGGAAGCGCGGCCCGAGGCGATTGTGCGTCACCGCCGTAGATCAGCGGTGGCGCGGATGATTCACGGGTCATTTCAAGCCCAGACGCTGGCGCAGCAGATCCATTGCACGGGCGCGGTGGCTGATGAGGTTCTTGTCGCTCGGGCTCAGCTCGGCGCTGGAGCAATCGCGCTCTGGCACCCAGAACAGCGGATCGTAACCGAAACCGTGCTCGCCACTGGCTTGGGTCAGGATGCGCCCATGCCACAGCCCTTCGCAGAGGATCGGCAGCGGATCATCAGCGTGGCGCACCAGCGCCAGCACGCAGACGAACTGCGCGCCGCGCTCGGCTTGCGGCACGTCTTTCAAGGCGTCGAGCAGTTTGGCGTTGTTCGCCGCATCGCCTTTGCCGTCAGCGTAACGAGCCGAGTAGATACCCGGTGCGCCGCCAAGGAAATCCACCGCCAACCCGGAGTCGTCGGCCAACGCCGGCAGGCCGGAAATGCGCGCGGCATTGCGGGCCTTGAGAATGGCGTTCTCGACGAACGACAGACCGGTTTCTTCAGGCTCGATGCTGCTGAACTCGCCGATCGAGCGCAGATGCACCGAGTCGCCGAGCATGGCCTGGAGTTCCTTGAGTTTGCCGGCGTTGTGGCTGGCCAGTACGAGTTGCGTGAAATTCATCATTGGCCGGGGAAAAGCTCTTGTTGGAAACTGATGGTGTTGGTTTTATCGCCGGTCTGCACTTTGATATCGAAGGTGCGGACTTCCTGTTGCTCCACAGGGTATTGCGCAATGTAGTAGATCGCGCCTTGTTCGGTGATCTGCTTGAATTTCAACGGCACACTTTGGCTGGTGAGGTCTTTGACCGTGCCGCTGACCTCAGAGATCAGCGGTTTGCCATCCTTGATCACTGAGACGTTGATCACGCCCTGGTTCTTGCTGCGGACCAGTTCGGCGGACTTGGCAATGTCCGGTGTCAGGAACGTGGAGTTGAAGGTGTTGTAATGCACCGTCACGTCACCGAAGGTTTCCTTGCGCTCGCCCTTGATGACGTCGGCGGCCATGGCGGTAACGCTCAGGCAGGCAGTGAGTAGAAATAACGCTAGACGACCCATGATCGTTCTCCTTGAAATAGGGTGGTTCAGACCGCGACCTTGTGATCCTGCAGTCCTGGACTGCTGACGCGGTAAATACCGATCTCACCTAACAGATTAGGCCATAGCTTACTGGCCCACCCGTGCCGATGCTGTTGATCCACGGCAAGCCGATCAATGACCTTGGCTTCACGTTCGCGGCAAAGTGCTTCAAAGTCTTCGAAAGTGCAAAAGTGGATGTTCGGCGTGTTGTACCAGGTGTACGGCAGAAACTCGGACACCGGCATCCGACCCTTGCTCGCCAGATACCAGCGGCAGCGCCAGTGACCGAAGTTGGGGAAGGTGATGATGCATTGGCGACCGACCCGCAGCATTTCGTCGAGGATCTTGTCCGGGTAGTGCACGGCTTGCAGCGCCTGGGTCATGACTACGACGTCGAAACTGTTGCTGGCAAAGTTGCCCAGGCCCTTGTCCAGGTCCTGCTCGATCACGTTGATGCCCTTGGCCACGCACTCGGCGATGTTGTCCGGGTCGTTTTCCAGGCCGTAGCCGGTGACTTGCTTGTTGTCGCGCAGCCACGTCAGCAGCTCGCCGTCACCGCAACCGAGGTCGAGCACGCGGCTGCCGGCGGGGATCCATTCCTGGATGATTTCCAGATCAGCTCTCATGGCTTTCTCACAACGTAATGCGGTTCATGTAATTGCTGAACGCCTGCAAGTAACGCGGGATCGGAATCAGGAAGGCGTCGTGGCCTTGCGGAGCGTCGATCTCGAGGTAGCAGACGTCTTTCTTGGCCGCCATCAGCGCGTCCACCAGTTCCCGCGAGCGGGCCGGGGAGAAGCGCCAGTCGGTGGTGAAGGACATCACGCAGAACTTGGCCGAAGCGCCGGCGAAGGTTTTCGCCAGGTCATCGTCGAAGTTTGCTGCCGGGTCGAAGTAGTCCAGCGCCTTGGTCATCAGCAGGTAAGTGTTGGCATCGAAACGCCCGGAGAACTCTTCGCCCTGATAACGCAGGTAGCTTTCAACCTGGAACTCGACGCTGTGGAAGTCGTAGTTGAGCTTTTCGCTCTTCAGGCCGCGGCCGAATTTTTCGCCCATCGAGTCATCGGACAGATAAGTGATGTGCCCGACCATCCGCGCCAGCATCAAGCCGCGCTTGGGGATCACGCCCGCTTCCTGGAACGAACCACCGTGGAATTCGGGGTCGGTGAGGATTGCCTGGCGCGCCACTTCGTTGAAGGCGATGTTCTGTGCCGACAGCTTCGGTGCCGAGGCAATGGCCAGGCAGTGACGAATGCGATCCGGGTAGGTGATGCTCCATTGCATCGCCTGCATGCCGCCGAGGCTGCCACCAATCACGGCGGCCCATTGGCTGATGCCGATCCGGTCGGCCAGGCGCGCCTGGCTGTGCACCCAGTCTTCCACGGTCAGCACCGGGAAATCGGCGCCGAACGGCTTTCCGGTTTCCGGGTTGACGCTGCTCGGGCCCGTGGAACCGTTGCAACCGCCGAGGTTGTTCAGGCTGACCACGAAGAACTTGTTGGTGTCGATCGGCTTGCCGGGGCCGATGCAGCTGTCCCACCAACCGGGTTTGCGGTCGTCGGGGCTGTGGAAGCCGGCGGCGTGATGGTGCCCGGACAAGGCGTGACAGATCAGCACGGCGTTGCTCGCCGTGGCGTTCAGCGTGCCGTAGGTTTCGTAAATCAGGTCATACGCTGGGAGCGAACGGCCACAGGCCAGGGCCAGGGGTTCACTGAAGTGCGCCACTTGCGGCGTCACCAGACCAACAGAATCGGCGGGAAAGGCAGTTGGCATCGACCCTGCTCTCGTTGAAATGAGGCGTAAGTCTAAAGACCGGTGGGGTTAGCGGCAAGCAAAGGCCGGGCCTGATTTCATTCAGTTGAACCGAGGCGCTACATTCGCGGGCAAGCCTCGCTCCTACAGGTCATGCGGCAATGTTGAAATGGCGCATGACCTGTAGGAGCGAGGCTTGCCCGCGAAGAACGATGACGCGGTATCAGATCAAACCGAGCAGCCCCTGCGGCATCAGGGCAAAGTACGCCAGACGCGGAATCAGCCAGCTTTGCAGCAACTGGATCACGATAAACGCGAAGATCGGCGAGATATCGAGGCCGCCCAGGTTCGGGATGATCCGGCGGAACGGGGCCAGTACCGGTTCAGTAATCTGCGCGACCAGCTCGGCGCCCGGATTGTGGCTACCCGGCGCGACCCAGGACAGAATCACGCTGATGATCATCGCCCAGAAAATAATATTCAAAAACAGCGAGAACAGCGCAATCAGCGCCCACGGCACCAGCAGCACCCAGTCGACCATGAAGCCTTTGAGCGACACGATGACCGCGATCAGCAGCATTTGCACGATCAGCGCCAGCACCAGTGACGACATGTCCAGCCCGAACATGCTCGGGATGACCCGGCGCAGCGGCTTGAGCAGCGGCTGGGTGGCTTTGACGATGAACTGGCAGAGCGGGTTGTAGAAGTTCGCCCGGACCAGTTGCAGGATGAAGCGCAACAGCACAATCAGCAGATACAGGCTGCCCAGGGTCTTGATGATGAAAATGGCAGCGTCGTTGAGTCCTAGCATCATTTATTCCTTTGTAAGGGCTGATTAGCGACCGAGCTGCTCAGCCATCTCGGCCGAGCGGTGCGCAGCGGCGCCGAGTGCTTTTTCTACCAGCGCTTCGAAGCCGCCAGCCTGGAACGATTTGATTGCAGCTTCTGTGGTGCCCGCCGGCGATGTCACACGGCGACGCAGTTCAGCCGCGTCGACATCGCTGGCAACCGCCATGTGTGCGGCGCCCAAGGCAGTTTGCAGGGTCAGTTGGGCAGCGATGTCCGCCGGCAGGCCGAGCTTCACGCCGGCGGCGGTCATGGCTTCGATCAACAGGAAGAAGTACGCAGGGCCCGAGCCGGAGACGGCGGTGACGGCGTCCAGTTGCTGCTCTTCATCCAGCCACAAGGCGATGCCCACGGCCGACAGCAGTTCTTGCGCCTGTTGGCGCTGTTCTGCGGTGACTTCGGCGGTTGCGAACAAACCGCTCACGCCCTGACGCAGCAGCGCCGGGGTGTTGGGCATACAGCGCACGATCGGTTGTGCGCCGAGCCAGTTGTTCATGCTGGCGCAGGTGATGCCGGCAGCGATGGATACCACCAGTTGATCCGGTTTCAAGCTCGGGCGAATCGCTTCGCACACGGCTTTCATCGCTTGCGGTTTGACCGCCAGAACGACCACGTCGGCGCCTTGAATGGCCTCGGCGTTGTCAGCGAATACTTCGATGCCGTGTTCGGCGTTCACTTTGGTGCGGGTTTCTGCGCCCGGATCGCTGGCGCGGATCTGCGCGGCGTCCAGACCTTTGGCGCGCAGGCCGCCGATCAGGCTGGCGGCCATGTTGCCGGCACCGATAAAGGCAATACGAGTCTTGCTCATGTCAGGTCCTTATAAATAGAAGAGTCGGCCATGGGTTCAAGGCTGACCGTAGTCGCGGGCGCCAAACAGGGCCGTACCGATGCGGACCCAAGTGGCGCCTTGGGCGATGGCCGACTCAAGGTCGTGGCTCATGCCCATGGAAAGTGTGTCGAGCGGCAGGTTCAGGCTGGCTTGCAGGCTTTGCACGGCAGCAAAAGCGGCGTCCTGGGCGGCGCGATCTTCCGTCGGCTCGGGAATCGCCATCAGCCCGCGCAGCTTGATGCGCGGCAGTTCGCTGATGGCGTTGGCCAGGGCCGGCAGGTCGGCCGGGGTGCAGCCGGATTTGCTGGCCTCACCGCTGACGTTAACCTGGATGCAGATGTTCAGTGGCGGCAGATCGGCAGGACGTTGTTCGGACAGGCGTTGTGCGATTTTCAAGCGATCCACGGAATGCACCCAAGCGAAGTGCTCGGCGATAGCGCGAGTCTTGTTCGATTGAATGGGGCCGATGAAGTGCCAGATCAAGGGCAGGTCGGCCAATTCGAGCTGTTTGCCCAGGGCTTCCTGCAGGTAGTTCTCGCCAAAGTCGCGCAGGCCGGCGGCATATGCTTCGCGCAGGGCCTCGGCGGGCTTGGTCTTGCTCACGGCCAGGAGCTGAACGCTGTGTTCGTCACGGTGGGCGGCGAGGGCGGCAGCCCGGATGCGTGAACTAACCAGGGCTATGTTGTCTGCTATCGTGGACATTCAAGAGGCGCCAGCGGGTCTGAGGTTGGCGGCATTCTACTGGAATTGAGGAGTGCTATGGATATCACTGAGCTGCTGGCGTTCAGCGCCAAACAAGGAGCGTCCGACTTGCACCTGTCGGCAGGCCTGCCACCGATGATTCGCGTCGACGGCGATGTGCGGCGCATCAATCTGCCAGCCCTGGATCACAAGGAAGTTCAGGAGCTGGTCTACGACATCATGAACGACACCCAGCGGGTGGATTTCGAGAAACACCTGGAAACCGACTTTTCCTTTGAGGTGCCCGGCGTTGCGCGTTTCCGGGTCAATGCGTTCAACCAGAACCGTGGCGCCGGCGCAGTGTTCCGGACCATTCCGTCGAAGGTCCTGAGCATGGACGACCTCGGAATGGGGGAAGTGTTTCGCAAGATTACCGACGCCCCCCGTGGCCTGGTGCTGGTCACCGGCCCGACCGGTTCCGGCAAGTCCACCACCCTGGCGGCGATGATCGACTACCTGAACAACCATCGTCATCACCACATCCTGACCATTGAAGACCCGATCGAATTCGTCCACGAATCGCGTAAATGCCTGATCAATCAGCGTGAGGTCCATCGCGATACCCGCAGCTTCGCCACAGCCTTGCGCTCGGCGTTGCGGGAAGACCCGGACGTGATTCTGGTGGGTGAGATGCGTGATCTGGAGACTATTCGCCTGGCGCTGACGGCTGCCGAGACTGGCCATCTGGTGTTCGGCACGTTACACACCACGTCGGCGGCGAAAACCATCGACCGGATCGTGGATGTGTTTCCGGGGGATGAGAAGTCGATGGTGCGTTCGATGCTGTCCGAGTCGCTGCTGGCGGTGGTATCGCAGACGTTGGTGAAGAAGATCGGCGGCGGGCGGATCGCAGCGCACGAAATCATGCTGGGAACGTCGGCGATCCGTAACCTGATCCGCGAGGACAAGGTGGCGCAGATGTACTCGTCGATTCAGACCGGTGGGAATCTGGGGATGCAGACGCTGGATATGTGCTTGAAGGAGTTGGTGACCAAGGGCTTGATCAGCCGCGAGCATGCGCGGGATAAGGCGCGGTCGCCGGATAATTTTTGACCAGTCCGAATACGTCTTCGCGGGCAAGCCTCGCTCCCACAGGTGAATGCATTCCAATGTGGGAGCGAGCCTGCTCGCGATGGGGGCATCAGGTTCAAAGCAAAATCCCGGGTTAGGCCCGGGATTTTCAAATCAACGCTGAACAACCTGCAGCGTGTTCTTCTCTTTAGGCAGAACCCGCTTGGCAACCACGTAGTGGCTTTCCCAGTACGGTTTCTTCAAGGTGTCGATGGTCACCGACTTGCCACGGCGTGGTGCGTGGATGAAGCGGTCGTTGCCCAGATAGATGGCAACGTGATTGACCCGGCGGCTCTTGATGTTGAAGAAAATCAGGTCGCCCGGCTTCAGGTCGCCGCGTTCGACTTTCTCGCCATGACCGCTGGCCATGGCGTTCGAGGTGCGTGGCAGGTCAAACGTGGCGTCGTTGAACGCGTATTTCACCAGGCCGCTGCAATCGAACCCTTTACTTGGGCTGCTGCCGCCCCAACGGTAAGGTGTACCGAGGACATTGACGGCACGGCTCAGCACATTGCTGCTTTCCTTGGTCGCCATCGGCGGGACAAGCTTGCTGTTGGCTTTGCTCAGCGAAGTCGGTTGCTTGGCAGTTTGTTTGTTTTTGCTCGAAGGAGCAGAAACATGGGATTTAGGGGTGTAACCATTAACGTTAGGAAGACGTTGCTCACGATTGGTGGCGTGGGCGGCCAGTGGCATCAAAAGGCAAATGGTTAGCCATGTCTTGAAAAATGGACGCATTAGGCAAGGCTCGTGTTGGTTAGCGCGAAACTTTATAACAGCTTTTTTTGTCATTCCGAGGCCGTTGGTCGATTCAACCTGGCGGTCAACGGAGCCCAATACGCGGCAAATAGACGCAATTGTCGGACAGAAGTCAGGTGCTATAAGGGTTTGACGGGAGACACGGTAGCATTTGCCATACGTCGGCCACCTGTAAAAAAGTCACAAAGAATTCAAGAATATTTATCTATCGTGTGATTCGAGGCCATTCATGAACACCTATCGACACCCCGTTCCACATCAAGATACCCACAGCAAAGTGATCGGTTACCTGCTGTGGATTTTCGGTTTTACCGGCGCTCACCGCTTTTATTACGGTAAGCCGGTGACCGGGACGATCTGGTTTTTCACCCTGGGTTTACTGGGTATCGGCTGGCTGATCGACGTGTTCCTGATCCCGGCCATGGACCGTGAAGCGGACCTGCGTTTCACCGCCGGGCCTATCGAATACAACGTTGCGTGGATTCTGCTGACGTTTCTGGGAGTGTTCGGCGTGCACCGGATGTATCAGGGGAAGTGGATCAGCGGGTTGCTGTACCTGGTGACGGGCGGGTTGTTCTTTCTGGGGGTTTTGTATGACTTCTGGACGCTGAATGACCAGGTTTCCGTGCGTAACGCGCAGAATCGCGGCACTTTCCAGTAAGTCATCGCTAGCAGGCTAGCTCCCACACAGGATCTGTGAACGACACAAATCCCCCGTGGGAGCTAGCCCTGCTAGCGATTGGGACAACGCGGTCTTAAGCCTGGTGGCTGATCCGCCCATCCACCAGCGTGTAACGCACCACGCCCGGCAAACTATGCCCAATGAACGGGCAGTTCTCACCCTTGGACAGCCAGGTTTCACCGGCCACGGTCGAAGCCGCCGGATCGAACAGCACGATATCCGCCGCACCACCCACCGCCAGTTTCCCCGCCGGCAAGCGCAAGGCTTGCGCAGGTCCGGCACTCAGGCGTGCCAGCAACGTCGGCAGATCGAGCAAACCATCTTCCACCAGCGTCATCGCCAGCGGCAGCAGCAGTTCAACGCTGCTGATCCCAGGCTCCGTCGCACCGAACGGCGCCAGTTTGGCGTCCCGTTCATGGGGCTGGTGATGACTGGAAATCGCCGAAACCACGCCGGACTTCACCGCCTCACGCAAGCCATCGCGGTCGGCGCGGGTGCGCAGTGGCGGCTGGACGTGATAGAGGCTGCTGAAGTCGATCAGCGCTTCGTCGGTCAGGATCAGCTGGTACAGGGCGACATCCGCCGTCACCGGCAATCCGCGCGCCTGGGCCTGAGCAATCAGGGCCACGCCGCGAGCGCTGGTCAGCTGGCTGAAGTGCGCGCGCACGCCACTTTGCTCGACCAGCAACAGATCACGGGCCAGCGCTACGGTTTCCGCGGTTTCCGGAATACCCGGGAGGCCGAGGAAACTGGCGGTCGGACCTTCATGTGCCAAGCCACCTTCGGCCAGATCATGGTCCTGCGAGTTGAAAATCACCGTCAGGTCAAAGGTCGCCGCGTACTCCAGCGCCCGGCACAGGGTGCGGGTGTTGCGGAAGCTTTCCAGGCCGTTGCCGAAGGCCACGCAACCGGCATCGCGCAAAGCCACGAGCTCGGCCAGTTGCTCGCCGTCCAGGCCTTTGCTCAGGGCGCCAATCGGGAACACCTTGGTGTTGCCGGCCTCGCGGGCGCGGTCGAGGATCAGTTCGGCCACGGCCGAGGTGTCCAGCACTGGTTTGGTTTTCGGCGGGCAGCACAGGCTGGTCACGCCACCGGCAGCGGCGGCGCGGGTTTCGCTGACGATCGAGCCTTTACGGCTGTAGCCCGGCTCGCGCAGGGCGACGTTCAGGTCAACCAGCCCCGGTGCGGCCACCAGGCCTTGGGCGTCGATGGTATCGACGGCAACAAAACCGGCGGGTGCGGCGCCAAGGGCGACGATCTTGCAGGCTTCGATGTGGATATCAGTCACTTGATCCAGCCCGCTGACTGGATCGATCACGCGGGCGCCGAGAATGCTGAGCTTCACTGAACGTTCTCCTGCTCGAATTGGCGCTGGGCAGTCTGCCCGCTCATGGCCATGGACAGCACGGCCATACGAATCGCGATGCCGTAGGTTACCTGGTTGAGAATCACCGAATGCGGACCATCGGCCACCGCCGACTCAATCTCGACGCCCCGGTTGATCGGGCCCGGGTGCATGACGATGCAGTCCGGTTTGGCCCCGGCCAGGCGCGCGGTGGTCAGGCCGAACAGGCGGTAGAACTCGCCTTCGCTCGGCAGCAGGCCGCCGGTCATGCGTTCGCGTTGCAGGCGCAACATGATCACCACGTCGACGTCTTTCAGGCCTTCGGTCATGTCGGTGTAGACCTTCACGCCGTATTGCTCGATGCCGATCGGCAGCAGGGTTTTCGGCGCGATCACGCGGATGTCCGGGCAGCCGAGGGTTTTCAGCGCCAGCATGTTCGAGCGCGCCACCCGCGAGTGCAGGATGTCGCCGACGATGGCCACGGACAGGTTTTCGAAGCTGCCTTTGTGCCGGCGGATCGTCAGCATGTCGAGCATGCCCTGGGTCGGGTGCGCGTGACGGCCGTCGCCGCCGTTGATGATCGCCACTTGCGGGCACACGTGTTCGGCGATGAAGTGCGCGGCGCCGGAATCACCGTGGCGCACGACGAACATGTCGGCGGCCATGGCTTCCAGGTTGCGCAGGGTGTCGAGCAGGGTTTCGCCCTTGCTCGCCGACGATGTCGAGACGTTGAGGGTGATCACGTCCGCCGACAAGCGCTGGGCCGCCAGTTCGAAGGTGGTGCGGGTGCGGGTGGAGTTCTCGAAGAACACGTTGCACACGGTCTTGCCGCGCAGCAACGGGACTTTCTTCACCGCCCGGGCGCCGACTTCGAGGAACGAGTCGGCGGTGTCGAGGATTTCCGTCAGCAGCTCGCGGCGCAAGCCGTCGAGCGAGAGGAAGTGGCGCAGCTGGCCCTGATCATTGAGCTGCAGCGGGCGCTTGGTTTCTAGAGGCGTCATCGCGAGGGGGACTCTCAATAGGGCGAATTAAAGGGCGAGGTCTTGCAGTTCGAGCTTGAGTTCCGGACCGGACAGCTTCACGCGCTCGTGGGCGGCCAGCGATAACGTCGCGCCGACCACGTTCGGGCGGATCGGCAGCTCGCCGGCGTCCAGGTCCAGCAGGCACACCAGCGTCACGCTGGCCGGGCGGCCGTAGTCGAAGAGTTCGTTCATCGCGGCGCGGATGGTGCGGCCGCTCATGAGTACGTCGTCGATCAGCACCAGGTCCTGGCCTTCGATCTCGAACGGCAGCGCCGAAGGGCGCACCTGCGGGTGCAGGCCGTTCTGGCTGAAATCGTCACGGTAGAAAGACACGTCCAGTGTGCCGAGCGGCGCGTCGCTGCCCAGTTCTTCGAGCAACGCCTGGGCAACCCAGACGCCGCCGGTACGAATACCGATGTAGCGCGGTTCGCTGATGCCACGGTGTTCCAGATGTGCCTTGAGACGGATCGCCATCTGGCTGATCAGTTCGGCGGGATTGGGCAGGCTCATGGTTGCTCCTTCTTGGGCCCGGGCCGGGTGCTGCTGGCGGTGGCTCGGGTTGTCGCTATAGAGAGTCGCTTGTTACGACTCTTCAGGATTCGAACAGTGCGCTGTTTTCATCGAGCCAGCCTTGCAGCAGCAGGGCGGCGGCGATGGCGTCGACCGGGTTGTCGCGGTAACTGCCCTTTTGCCCGCCGCGATCACGTCGTTCGCCCTTGGCTTCAAACGTGGTCAGGCGTTCATCGTGGGTATAGAAGGGCAGGTTGTAGCGGCCGTTGAGGCGGCGGGCGAACTTCTCGGCGCGCAGGCACATGTCGCTGGGCGTGCCGTCCATATTGAGCGGCAGGCCGACCACCACGGCATCGGGTTTCCACTCTTTGATCAGCGCTTCGACCTGATTCCAGTCGGGCACGCCGTTTTGTGCCTTCAAGGTGCACAGCTCGCGGGCCTGGCCGGTAATCACCTGGCCGACCGCCACGCCGATCTGTTTGGTGCCGTAGTCGAAACCCAGAATCAGCCGCAGGGCCATCAGGCGTGTCCTGCCTGGCTGGTGAGCAGGCTGAGGTTGACGCCCAGGTGCTTGGCCGCTGCTTCGAGGCGCAGTTCGCTGCTGGTGTTGAACAGGATGTCGGCATCGAACGGGCAGGTCAGCCAGGCGTTCTGCGCCAGTTCGGCCTCAAGCTGCCCGGCTTCCCAGCCTGCGTAACCGAGGGCGATCAGGCTTTTTGCCGGACCGACGCCATCGGCGATGGCGAACAATACGTCCTGGGAGGTAGACAACGAGAGGTCACCTTCCAGATCAACGGTCGCCTGAAATTGCTTGCCCGAGGGGTGCAGGACAAAACCGCGATCGGTCTGCACCGGGCCGCCGATGAAGATCGGCACATGCTGGCAGAGCAGCGGTGGCTCGATATTGGGGCGCAATTGCTCGAGGATATCGGCCAGGTTCAGGTCTTGCGGGCGGTTGACCACCAGCCCCATGGCACCATTGGCCGTGTGCTCGACGATGTAGGTCAAGGTGTGGGCAAAGTTCGGGTCGGCCATGTGAGGCATGGCGATCAGGAAGTGATGCTTGAGGTAGCTTGGGCTGACGTTCTTCATGAGCGCTAGTGTGGCGTTGGAGGGGCGAACTGACAAGCTGGGGATGCACAGGAAATGCCTGCGTGGGTGTCTTTTTGATGTCTGCTTGCTTGAGGGCCTCTTCGCGGGCAAGCCTCGCTCCTACAGGTCGTGTGCAAGGTTGCGGAACATGCCAAACCTGTAGGAGCGAGGCTTGCCCGCGAAGGCGTCGGTCAAAACAACCGCAATCCTTCGGTCAGTTGCTGGAGAGGCGATCCCCGCGCGCAAATTTCCAGGTACGGATGATTTCCAGTCGGTCGATGTCCGACAAATCCCCGGTAAACGGCGAAAACGGCGCAGCCAGCCGCACAATTCGCTGCGCTGCCTGATCCAGCAGCGGTTGCCCGGATGACTCCAGTACCAATACTTCAAAAAGCGAGCCGTCGCGGTTGATCGAGACCATCAGCCGTAAATTGCCGTAAATCTGTTTACGCCGCGCTTCATCCGGATAATTGAGGTTACCGATGCGCTCGACCTTTTTGCGCCACTCATCCTTATACCAGGCGCCTTTGTCGCGCATGGTCGAGGCCGCGCTCAGGCGGTGGATACGCGGGCGCTTGGCGTACAGCTGTTGTTCGTTGGCCAGTTCCGCTTCGAGGCTGGCGATGTCGCTGGACAGCTGTTCACTGTCGAACGTCGGCGCGGCGATGGCGGGTTTGGTGGCAGGTTTGGGCTCTTCGGTCTTGGCCGCGGCTTTCTTCGGCTTCGGTGCGACGGTGGTCACGGCAGCCTTGGGCGCTGCTTCCTGGACTTCAGGCTTGGCGGCCGGCGGTGGCGTGACTTTTTGCACCTTGTTGTCCTGGAACGGCGCGACCTCGGTGGTCTTGGGAATCGCCTTTTTATCCAGGGTGCCGCTGCCTTCCTGATTTTCCTGCGCGAGAAAGTCGGCCTTCGCCGGTTTCTTTTCGCTCTTGAAGGTGGCGAGGGTGATTTCCAGGGTTTTGCTGATTTGTTTGGGTTCGACCATCGTAAAGCCGACGCCCAACAGCAAGGCCAGGTGAATCAACGCCGCGAGAAACAGAGTAAATCCGAGGCGATCAGCCGGGCGCACGCCACGATGGGCGAGTTCAGCGGGCAGATCGGACGGAAGTGTCATGACAAGAAAACCAACATCGCGTTTTTCAGAGGCCGCGCATGATAGCGCAATGTTGGTTTCATCTTGGGTGTTCTATATCAACGGGCCTTGAGCTTCTGATCGATGGCATCCATCAACAGGCCGCCGATGTCGGTGCCGAACGCGTTATCAATCTCGCGAATGCAGGTCGGGCTGGTGACGTTGATCTCCGTCAGGTGCTCGCCGATCACGTCGAGACCCACGAACAGCAGGCCTTTCTCGCGCAGGGTCGGGCCGACCTGGGCAGCGATCCAGCGATCCTTGTCGCTCAACGGACGGGCTTCGCCACGACCACCGGCGGCGAGGTTGCCGCGGGTTTCGCCGGCCGCCGGAATCCGCGCCAGGCAATAATCCACCGGCTCGCCGTCGATCATCAGGATGCGTTTGTCGCCGTCCTTGATCGCCGGCAGGTACGCCTGGCCCATGATCTGCTGGGTGCCCAGCGCGGTCAGGGTTTCCAGGATCACCGACAGGTTCGGGTCACCTGCGCGATGACGGAAGATCGAGGTTCCGCCCATGCCGTCCAGCGGCTTGAGGATCACATCGCCATGTTTGGCGGCGAATTCACGCAGCACGTCGGCGCGGCGGCTGACCACGGTCGGCGGCGTGCACTGCGGGAACAGGGTGGCGAACAGTTTTTCATTGCAGTCACGCAGGCTCTGCGGCTTGTTGACCACCAGCACGCCCGCGCGCTCGGCTTGCTCGAGCAGGTAAGTGGAGTAGACGAACTCCATGTCGAACGGCGGATCCTTGCGCATCAGGATCACGTCCAGATCGCTCAGCAGCGCGTCGGTCTCGTCTTCCAGCTCGAACCATTTTTCCGGGTTGGCGAAAACTTTCAGCGGCCGCATCCGCGCCCGGGCTTCACCTTCGCCTTGATACAAGTCGCGCTGTTCCATATAGAACAGTTCCCAGCCGCGCTTCTGTGCGGCCAGCAGCATGGCCAGCGAGCTATCCTTTTTATAGGAGATGCTGGCAATGGGATCCATGACAATCCCGACGCGAACGCTCATGGGTTTTTCCTCTGAAGTGGGGGAGGCCTATGTAAGTCCCCTGTAGGAGCGAGCCTGCTCGCGATGGACTTCAGGACACCGCGCTTATCCTGCTGGCACGCGTCATCGTTGACGACCATCGCGAGCAGGCTCGCTCCCACAAAAGATCAATCCAAAGGACCGTATAAAAGTGGCGTCAGAGTGGCGCTGAGTGTGTTCCCGGTCAAGGAAAAACCACTTCAAAGGACGCCCGATAGATTGCATTTGGAGACTGTGCTAAAAAGGCTGCCATGTCGTGCTGGCCCTTGAGTATCAAGGGTTTCAAGCCGCCGGTAACCGGAAAACGGACAATTTGATTCGCAAAGGCGACGGTAGAGCATTTATGGGCCAGCATTCCAGCGCCTTGAAGGTCATGGTGATCGACGATTCGAAGACGATTCGTCGCACCGCCGAAACGCTGTTGAAGAATGTGGGTTGTGAAGTCATTACGGCCATCGATGGTTTCGATGCGCTGGCGAAGATTGCCGATCATCATCCCGGCATCATCTTTGTCGACATCATGATGCCGCGTCTGGATGGCTATCAGACCTGCGCTTTAATCAAGAACAACAGTGCGTTCAAGTCCACGCCAGTGATCATGCTGTCGTCCAAGGACGGGTTGTTCGACAAGGCCAAGGGGCGCATCGTCGGCTCCGACCAGTTTTTGACCAAGCCTTTCAGCAAGGAAGAACTGCTTAACGCGATCCAGGCCCATGTACCGGGCTTCGCCGCCGTTTTGCCGCAGTAGGACACGCACAGTGACGCTCGGCCAGCGGGCCCGGCGTCGACAAGAATGGGGAAAACCATGGCACGTATTCTGATCGTCGATGATTCGCCGACCGAAATGTACAAACTGACCGGCATGCTGGAAAAGCACGGTCATGAAGTGTTGAAAGCCGAAAACGGCGCCGACGGCGTGGCCCTGGCCCGTCAGGAAAAACCCGACGCCGTGCTGATGGACATCGTCATGCCCGGCCTCAACGGTTTCCAGGCGACCCGTCAGTTGACCAAAGACCCGGAAACCGGGCACATCCCGGTGATCATCATCACCACCAAGGATCAGGAAACCGACAAGGTCTGGGGCACGCGCCAGGGCGCCAAGGATTACCTGACCAAACCGGTCGACGAAGACACCCTGATCAAAACCCTGAACAACGTGCTGGCCGGTTGATCACCCGACCATGACCGAGTCGTTGACCGCCTTCGAACTGCTGCTGCAGATCGACCAGCGCTGTCGTCTGCTGGCGGCGGATCTGCCGTCGCAGCCAACCCGACAGGACTGTTGGAGCGGCATCGGTTTTCGTTTGGGCGAGGCGTGGTACGTCGCGCCGATGGGTGAAGTCAGCGAAGTCCTGCATGAACCGCGCTTCACCCAGTTGCCGGGGGTCAAGCCTTGGGTCAAGGGCGTGGCCAACCTGCGTGGGCGTTTGCTGCCGATGATGGATTTGAGTGCCTTCTTCGGGCACGAATTATCGGCGGTACGCAAGCAGCGGCGGGTGCTGGTGGTGGAGCATAACGAGGTGTTTGCCGGGTTGATGGTCGATGAGGTGTTCGGCCTTCAGCACTTTGCCCAGGACAGCCTGGAGCCGGTGGATAACTTGAGTGGCCCGATTGCACCGTTCATCAAGGGCCGGTTTCAGCGTGAGCAGAATTGGCAGGTGTTCAGCCCGTTTGCGCTGGTGCGGTCGCAAAGCTTCATGCACGTAGCGCTGTAAACGCGGCAACGCCGATCCTGTAGGAGCGAGGCTTGCCCGCGAAGAACGATAACGCGGTATTCCTGCAAGACCGCTTCGCCTGCTTCGCGGGCAAGCCTCGCTCCTACAGGGGCTTGGGTGAATTGGGTAGTACAGGCGAGGACCGATGATAAAAGCTAAAACAGGCAAGCCAGAAGGATCGCGCAGCCGCTCGCAGATCATCGCGCTGTTCATCGCGCTGATTGTCTTCATCATGCTGCTGTTCGCCAACTTCGCTTACCTCAACACCCAGGCCTCGTACGATAAACAGTACATCGGCCACGCCGGTGAGCTGCGCGTGCTGTCCCAGCGCATCGCCAAAAACGCCACGGAAGCCGCCGCCGGCAAGGCCGCGGCGTTCAAGTTGCTCAGCGATGCGCGCAACGATTTTGCCCAGCGCTGGGGTTATCTGAAGAAAGGCGACCCTTCCACCGGGCTGCCGCCGGCACCGTCCGCCGTGCGCCCGGAAATGCGCGCCGTGCAGCTGGATTGGGAGCGTGTGCTGAAAAACACCGACGCGATCCTTTCCAGCGAACAGACGGTTTTGTCGCTGCATCAAGTCGCCGCCACCCTCGCTGAAACCGTGCCGCAGTTGCAGGTCGAGTACGAAAAAGTCGTCGAAATACTCCTGCAACGCGGCGCGCCCGCCGCTCAGGTGGCGATGGCCCAGCGTCAGTCGTTGTTGGCCGAACGTATCCTCGGTGCGGTAAACACTGTGCTGTCCGGCGACGAAAATTCGCAACAGGCCGCCGACGCGTTCGGCCGCGACGCCGCGCGTTTCGGCCTGGTGCTCACGGGTATGCTCCAGGGCAATCCGGCACTGAAAGTCAGTCAGGTCGAAGACCACGATGCCCGTGCCCGCTTGATCGAGATTTCCGAGCTGTTCGAATTCGTCTCGGGTTCGGTGGATGAAATCCTCGAAACCTCGCCGGAGCTGTTCAAGGTCCGCGAATCGGCGACCAACATCTTCAGCCTGTCGCAAACCCTGCTCGACGAAGCCTCGCATCTGGCCTCAGGGTTCGAAAACCTCGCCAGCGGGCGCAATACAGACACCATTGGCGGCTACGTGCTGGGTCTGGCGGCGCTGATGTCGATCATCCTTATCGGGATGGTGATGGTGCGCGAAACCAATCGTCAGTTGCGCGAAACCGCCGAGAAGAACGAGCGCAACCAGAACGCGATCATGCGCCTGCTCGACGAGATCGAAGACCTGGCCGACGGCGACCTGACCGTGACCGCTTCGGTGACCGAAGACTTCACCGGGACCATCGCCGATTCGATCAACTATTCCGTGGACCAGCTGCGCGATCTGGTGGCGACAATCAACCTCACCGCCGGCCAGGTCGCCGCCGCCGTGCAGGAAACCCAGGCCACCGCCATGCACCTGGCGCAGGCCTCGGAGCATCAGGCGCAACAAATCAGCGAAGCCTCCACCGCGATCAACGACATGGCGCAGTCCATCGATCAGGTGTCGGCCAACGCCGCCGAGTCTTCGGCGGTGGCCGAGCGCTCGGTGGAAATCGCCAACAAGGGCAACGAGGTGGTGCACAACACCATCCACGGCATGGACAACATTCGCGAGCAGATTCAGGACACCGCCAAACGCATCAAGCGCCTGGGTGAGTCTTCGCAAGAGATCGGCGACATTGTCAGCCTGATCGATGACATTGCCGACCAGACCAACATTCTTGCACTCAACGCCGCAATCCAGGCCTCCATGGCCGGTGATGCCGGGCGCGGTTTTGCGGTGGTGGCCGACGAGGTGCAACGGTTGGCCGAGCGCTCGTCCGCCGCGACGCGGCAGATCGAAACCCTGGTGCGGGCGATCCAGGCCGACACCAATGAAGCGGTGATTTCCATGGAGCAGACCACCACCGAAGTGGTGCGTGGCGCGCGTCTGGCGCAGGATGCCGGTGTGGCTCTGGAAGAAATCGAAGGCGTGTCGAAAACCCTCGCGGCGTTGATCCAGAGTATTTCCAACGCGGCACAACAGCAGACGTCTTCGGCCGGGCAGATTTCCCTGACGATGAACGTGATCCAGCAGATCACCACGCAGACCTCGTCCGGTTCCACCGCCACGGCCGAGAGCATCGGCAACCTGGCGAAAATGGCCAGCCAGCTGCGACGTTCGGTGTCCGGTTTCACCTTGCCGGCCGCCAAGGCGCAGACTGTGGATAAAGTGTGAGGCGCCCGAGGGCGTTCGAACGATGAACGGAGTGGTTATGGGTGATCGGCACGACTATGTGGCCCTCGAGTGGGTCAAAGGCGAGATTGCCGAAACACTGAAAGTGGCTCACCAGGCGATTGAAACGTTGCTTGATGACCCTCAGGCGACGCACGCCCTCAGTGAATGCCTGGCGTGCATCCATCAGGTCCACGGCAGCTTGCAGATGGTCGAGTTCTACGGCGCGGCCCTGCTCGCCGAAGAAATGGAACAACTGACCGCCGCCTTGCAGCAGAACCGCGTCATTCATCGTGACGAAGCGATCCACTTGTTGCTGCAAGCGATCGGTCAATTGCCGATCTATCTCGACCGCGTACAAGGCGCGCGCCGCGACCTGCCGCTGGTGGTGTTGCCGTTGATCAACGACCTGCGCAGTGCCCGTGGCGAAAGCCTGTTATCGGAAACCAGCCTGTTCACCCCGCAATTACCGGACTTGCCGCCACTGGATGACGAGGCGCTGGCGCTGCTGGAGCCGGCGGACCTGCCGAACGTGCTGCGCAAATTGCGCCAGATGTTGCAGATGGCCCTGGTCGGGTTGCTGCGCGAGCAGGATGACGACACTCATCTCGGTTTCCTGAGCACCGTATTTTTACGCCTCGAAGGGCTGTGCGGAAATGCGCCGCTGAGCCCGTTGTGGCACGTTGCCTCGGCGCTTGTCGAAGGCATGCGCGGCGGCTCGATCGCCAACAGCCCGGCCCTGCGCAGCCTGTTCAAGGACGCCGACAAAGAACTCAAGCGCCTGCTTGAACAGGGCATGTCCGCGATCAATCAGCCGGCGCCGCCGGATTTGCTCAAGAGTTTGCTGTTTTACATCGCCAAAGCCGAACACCCCACCGGGCAGATGCTGACCATGAAAGATCGCTATGGACTGGACGATGCGCTGCCTGACAGCGCGATGGTCGACGAAGAACGGGCAAGGCTGGCCGGCCCAGATCGCGATGCCATGCGCTCGGTGCTGGCCGCGCTGTGCGAAGAACTGGTGCGGGTCAAGGAACGCCTCGACCTGTTCGTGCGCAGCGACCGCCAGCATGCCTCGGACCTCGATAGCTTGCTGGCGCCATTGCGGCAAATCGCCGACACCCTGGCGGTGCTCGGTTTCGGCCAGCCGCGCAAGGTCATCATCGATCAGCTTGCGGTGGTGTTGAGCCTCGCTCAGGGGCAACGCGAACCCAACGACGCGATCCTGATGGATGTCGCCGGCGCCTTGCTTTACGTCGAGGCGACGCTCGCCGGGATGGTCGGCACGGTCGAACCGGAGAGCCAGGAAGACAGCCGCCTGCCGACCACCGACCTGACGCAGATCCACCAGATCGTGATCAAGGAAGCACGCATCTGCCTGCAACAGGCCAAGGACATGATCGTCGACTACATCGACGCCGACTGGGACCGCCAGCATTTGCAACCGTTGCCGGCCTTGCTCACCCAGGTGCGCGGCGCGCTGGCGATGATCCCGCTGAGCCGTGCGGCGAGCCTGATCGACGCCTGCAATCACTTTATCCGCGAGCATCTGCTGCTGGACCCGGACCAGCCTGGCTGGCAGGCGCTGGATAGCTTGGCCGACGTCATCACCAGCATCGAGTATTACCTTGAACGCCTGAGCGACGACGCTGAAGCGTCCGGTGAACAATTGCTCGACGTTGCGGAAAAGAGCCTGGCAGCGCTCGGCTTTTTCCCCAGCGAACACAATGTCCCTGTGCTGGATGAAGTGCTCAGCCCGAGTGAGGCGCAGGTGATGCAGGACCAGCAGGAACTGGACGATCCCGACGTCGTCCAGACCCTGGCCGATGTCCTCGCCAACCCGGTGTCGGCGGTCAATCCGCCCGCCCTGAATACGCCGGGCAGCCTGTTGCCACCGCCTCCGGGTGAAGAACCGGTGGACGATGAACTGCGCGAAGTCTTCCTCGAAGAAACCGACGAGGTCCTGGAAATCCTCCGGGAATACTTGCCGCGCTGGGCGGCCAACCCCGAGAGCGAATCGACCCTGGGCGAACTGCGCCGAGCTTTCCACACCCTCAAAGGCAGTGGCCGGATGGTGCGCGCGCTGGTGCTGGGTGAACTGGCGTGGGCCGTGGAAAACCTGCTCAACCGCGTGCTGGAACGCAGCGTTGAACCGGGGCCGGCGGTGCAGCAATTGCTCGGCGATGTATTGAACCTGCTGCCGGAACTGGTGGCTGAATTTGCCGGCAATGCTCAGCGTCAGCGCAACGACGTCGACCAATTGGCCGCCCGCGCCCACGCGCTCGCCAAGGGTGACAAGCCGTTGGCCGATGAGGACGTGCAGGATGTCGCCGCCCTCGATCCGTTGTTGCTGGAGATCTTCCGCAACGAAGCCGAAACCCATCTGGCCAGCCTCAACCGCTTCCTCGATCAGGCCGCCGAACATGTGCCGTTGCAGGCCAGCGACGAACTGCAACGTGCCTTGCACACGCTCAAAGGCAGCGCATCGATGGCCGGCGTGTTGCCGATTGCCGAGCTGGCGACGCCGTTGGACAAACTGGCTCGTGAATACAAGGCGCACCTGATCGCGCTGGACCTCGACGAAGTCGAGCTGCTGCTGGAAGCCGAAGGCGTGTTCCGCGTCGGGCTGCGACAGCTCAAGGTCGATCCGTTGGCCGAGATTCCCGGGGCCCGTTCGTTGATCGAAAGAACCCAGGCGCTGCTGGCTGAACGCCTGGAAGCCCTGTTGAGCACGCCGAGCATGGCGCTCAGAACCAAGCGCGATCCGCAGTTGATCAACAATTTCCTGGCCCAGGGCATGGACATCCTGCTGGACGCCGAAAGCCTGTTGCAGCGTTGGCAGCAGCACCCCGGTGAACGTCAGGAGCTCAGCGCGCTTCTGGATGAATTGACCACCCTCGGCGAAGGCGCGCACCTTGCCGATCTGCATCCGGTGGATGAGCTCTGCGAAGCCTTGCTCGATCTCTACGGCGCCGTGGAAGAAAGCAGCCTGGCAGTCAGCGAGGCGTTTTTCCATGAGGCGCAAAGTGCCCACGAAGCGCTGATCAACATGCTCGACGAACTCGCGGCCGGTCAGGAAGTCAGCCCGCAACCGGAGCGCATCCGGGCCTTGCGCGGCTTGCTCGATGAGAGCCTCGACCCATCGGCCATGGGCCTGATTCGCAGCGACGGCAGCCGCACCCTGAGCATTCGCGAACTAAGCAGCGCCACCGCCGAACTGGCACAAACCCCTGTAGGAGCCGGCTTGCCGGCGATGGACTCACATGCGCCGCATTCATCCAGTGAAAACGCGTCATCGTTAACGACCATCGCCGGCAAGCCGGCTCCTACAGTGGACAGCGTTGTTGATCTGGACGACGAGATCGTTTCGATCTTCCTCGAAGAGGCGGTGGACATCCTCGAAAGCGCCGGTCAGGCCTTGCAGCGCTGGCTGAAAGACCCGGACAACGCCGCGCCGTTGTTGTCGTTGCAGCGGGATCTGCACACGCTCAAGGGCGGTGCGCGGATGGCCGAAGTCGAGCTGGTCGCAGGCCTCGCCCATGAGCTGGAAAGCCTTTACGAAGGGCTTGTCGATCGCCGTTACAGCCACAACGAAACCCTGGCGCAGCTGTTGCAGCAGAGCCATGACCGACTGGCGCAACTGCTTGAGCAATTGCAGCACCACAAGCCACTGGGGGATCCGGGTGAGCTGATCGAAGCCATTCGCCAGTTCCGCCAAGGCAACGCCAGTGCGCCAGAAGTCGCCGAGCCTGTGCGGGTCGAGGACTCGCCGGGGCATGATCCGGAGTTGCTGGAGATCTTCCTCGAGGAAGGTTTCGACATCATCGAAAACTCCGGCGCTGCGCTGGTTCGCTGGCAGGCCGAACCTGCCAATCGTCAGGAAATGGAAACCCTGCTGCGCGATCTGCACACCCTCAAGGGCGGTGCGCGGATGGTGGAAATCGGCCCGATCGGCGACCTCGCCCATGAGCTGGAATTTCTCTACGAAGGCTTGTCCGCCGGTGTGTTGAAACCGACCGCCGCGCTGTTCGGCCTGCTGCAAAGCAGCCATGACCGACTGGCGCAGATGCTCGACGCGACCCGCGCCGGTCAACCGTTGCCACCAGCGGATCGGCTGATCGACGCGATCAGGAATTTCAGCCATCCGGAAGTGCCGGAAACACCCGTTGCCGCACCGGTTGCACCCAAGGTCGAGCCGCTTGCGCCACAAGCCGATACCGGTGCCGACATGGTCAAGGTCTCGGCGGAGCTGCTTGACGATCTGGTCAACCTGGCCGGGGAAACTTCGATCTTCCGTGGCCGCATCGAACAGCAGGTCAACGATGCGCGCGTGGCGCTGAACGAAATGGAAACCACCATCGAGCGCATGCGCGATCAATTGCGCCGGCTCGATACCGAAACCCAGGGTCGGATTCTCAGCCGCCAGCAAGTCGACGCCGAACGCTCGGGCTACGAAGAATTCGACCCGCTGGAAATGGACCGTCACTCGCAGTTGCAGCAGCTGTCGCGGGCGCTGTTCGAATCCGCTTCCGACCTGCTCGACCTCAAGGAAACCCTCGACCGGCGCAATCAGGACGCGGAGAACCTGCTGCAACAGCAAGGTCGCATCAACACCGAATTGCAGGAAGGTCTGATGCGCTCGCGCATGGTGCCGTTCGAGCGGATGTTGCCGCGCTTGAAGCGCATCGTCCGCCAGGTCTCCAGCGAGCTGGGCAAGGAGGTGGAATTCGTGGTCGGCAACGCCGAAGGCGAGATGGACCGCAACGTCCTCGAACGCATGGCCGCGCCGCTGGAACACATGCTGCGCAACGCGGTGGACCATGGTCTCGAATCCGCAGACGTGCGCATCGCGGCCGGAAAACCGGCGCAAGGGCGGATCACCCTCGACCTGTCCCGCGAGGGCGGCGACATCATTTTCGACATCCGCGACGACGGCGCCGGCGTGCCGCTGGACGCGGTGCGGCGCAAGGCAGTCAAGCGCGGGTTGCTCGCCGCTGACAGCGACATCAGCGACCGCGACGTGCTGCAGTTCATCCTGCAACCGGGGTTCTCCACGGCCGAGAAAATCACCCAGATTTCCGGGCGTGGCGTGGGCATGGACGTGGTTCATGAAGAAGTCCGGCAACTCGGCGGCACGATGAGCATCGACTCTGTGGCGGGGCAGGGCGTGCATTTCCGCATTCGCCTGCCGTTCACCGTGTCGGTCAACCGGGCGCTGATGGTGCAGTGCGGTGAGGATCAATATGCGATCCCGCTGAACACCATCGACGGCATCGTGCGTGTGTTGCCCAACGAACTCGAAGGGCATTACAGGCTCGATCCGCCGACCTACAAATACGCCGGGCAGCACTATGAACTGTGCTACCTCGGTGAACTGCTGAAAACCAGCACACGTCCGAAACTGCTGGGCCAGAGCCTGCCGTTGCCGGTATTGCTGGTGCAATGCAACGAGCGCCACATCGCCGTGCAAGTCGATGCCATGGCCGGCACCCGCGAGATTGTGGTGAAAAGCCTCGGCCCGCAATTTGCGGCGGTGCAGGGTTTGTCCGGGGCGACGATTCTGGGCGATGGCCGCGTGGTGCTGATTCTCGATTTGCTGGCGCCGATCCGTGCGATGCAGGCGCAGGTGCCGCAACGACGGCTGCTTCAAGACCCTGAACCCGAGCCGCACAAGCCCTTGCTGGTCATGGTGGTCGACGACTCGGTCACCGTGCGCAAGGTCACCAGTCGTTTACTCGAACGCCACGGCATGAACGTGCTGACGGCCAAGGACGGCGTCGATGCCATGCTGCTGCTCGAAGATCACATGCCGGACCTGATGCTGCTGGACATCGAAATGCCGCGCATGGACGGTTTCGAAGTCGCCACCCAGGTGCGCGCCGACGAGCGACTGCAACACCTGCCGATCATCATGATCACCTCACGCACCGGCCAGAAACACCGCGACCGCGCCATGGCCATCGGCGTCAACGACTACCTCGGCAAGCCGTATCAGGAATCGGTGCTGCTCGAAAGCATCGCCCTGTGGAGCAAAACCCATGCTTGAACATCGCACCAGCAACCTCACCGGGCTGCTGTTGCCCCTGGCTGACCGCAATCTGATTTTGCCCAACGTCGCGGTGGCGGAGTTGATCGACTATCAGCCGGGAGCCTTCGATCTCGATACGCCGCCGTGGTACCTGGGGCGGGTGAGCTGGCGGGAGCGGCAGATTCCGTTGCTGAGCTTTGAGTCGGCGTGCGGCGATAAAATCGTGATTGGCGAGCGGGCGCGGATTGTGATTCTCAACGCCCTGGGCGGGCGACCTGAACTGAAATTCATCGCGTTGCTGGTGCAGGGGATTCCTCGTTCCTACAAGCTCGACAGTCAGCTCAGCTATGTGGATGTGCCGTTGTGTGCGCTGGAACAGGCGGCGGTGCAGGTGGGCGATCAAGTGGCCAAGGTGCCTGACTTGCTGGCGCTGGAGGAGTTGCTTGTGAGTGCCGGGCTGGTCTGACTGGCCCCTTCGCGGGCAAGCCTCGCTCCTACAATGGATCGGGGCGCACACAAAACCCCTGTAGGAGCGAGGCTTGCCCGCGAAGGCGTCCGTCCTGCCAACCATTACCCTGACCGTAACGATCCGTCTCTCTGCTTGATTGATGCCCCCCACCCAACCCTCCTAAGGTGACTCCCACGACAGCGAACCCGTGGAGTGGTCATGACAACAACAATATCCCCCGACTCGCGATGGACGCGGCGGCGCAGCGAAAAGCAGCGGCGTCTGGCGTTGGTCAAGGGCCTGGCTGACGGTGTGGTGCTGCCCACCGACAACATCGTGGCAGCGCTGGAGGCGTTAATCCTGCCCGGCGACCGCGTGGTACTGGAGGGCAACAACCAGAAGCAGGCGGATTTCCTTTCGCGCTCCCTGGCCAAGGCCGATCCTGCCAGGCTCCACGACCTGCACATGATCATGCCCAGCGTCGGGCGCTCCGAGCATCTGGACCTGTTCGAACGCGGCATCGCCCGCAAGCTCGATTTCTCTTTCGCCGGCACCCAGAGCCTGCGCATCAGCCAATTGCTGGAAGACGGCCTGCTGGAAATCGGTGCGATCCACACCTACATCGAGCTCTACGCACGATTGGTGGTCGACCTGATTCCCAACGTCGTGCTCTCGGCCGGTTTCATGGCCGACCGCGCCGGCAACATCTACACCGGCCCCAGCACCGAAGACACGCCTGCATTGATCGAACCAGCGGCCTTCAGCGACGGCATCGTCATCGTTCAGGTGAACCAGCTTGTAGACGACGTCACTGACCTGCCTCGCGTCGACATCCCCGCGTCCTGGGTCGATTTCGTGGTGGTGGCCGACAAGCCGTTCTACATCGAGCCGCTGTTCACCCGCGACCCACGGCACATCAAGCCTGTGCACGTGCTGATGGCGATGATGGCGATCCGCGGAATCTACGAAAAACACAACGTGCAGTCGCTTAACCACGGCATCGGTTTCAACACCGCCGCCATCGAACTGATCCTGCCGACCTACGGCGAATCCCTCGGCCTCAAAGGCAAGATCTGCCGCAACTGGACGCTCAATCCACACCCGACCTTGATCCCGGCCATCGAAAGCGGCTGGGTCGAAAGCGTGCATTGCTTCGGCACCGAACTGGGCATGGAAAACTACATTGCTGCGCGGCCGGACGTGTTCTTCACCGGGCGCGACGGCTCGCTGCGTTCCAACCGGATGTTCAGCCAACTGGCGGGGCAATACGCGGTGGACCTGTTCATCGGCGCGACCCTGCAAGTCGATGGCGACGGCCATTCTTCCACCGTGACTCGCGGGCGCCTGGCCGGTTTCGGCGGGGCACCGAACATGGGGCATGACCCGCGTGGGCGGCGTCACGGCACGCCGGCCTGGCTCGACATGCGCCACGGCGATGCGCCGGAACCCTTGCTCGAACGCGGCAAAAAACTCGTGGTGCAAATGGTCGAAACGTTCCAGGAGGGCGGCAAACCGACCTTCGTCGAAACCCTCGACGCGATTGAAGTGGCGAAGAAAAGCGGCATGCCGCTGGCGCCGATCATGATTTACGGCGACGACGTCACCCACCTGCTGACCGAAGAAGGCATCGCCTATTTGTACAAGGCGCGTTCGCTGGAAGAACGTCAGGCAATGATCGCCGCCGTCGCTGGCGTGACTGCCATCGGCCTGCGTCACAACCCGAAAGACACCGCCCGGATGCGTCGCGAAGGCTTGATCGCCTTACCTGAAGACCTCGGCATCCGTCGCACCGACGCCACCCGCGAATTGCTCGCCGCCAAAAGCGTGGCCGATCTGGTCGAGTGGTCCGGTGGCCTCTACAACCCGCCCGCCAAGTTCAGGAGCTGGTAATGCACGCATTCAACCTGCAACCCAAACCTCTGTCGCTGGCCGAACGGCTGGCGGACCTGGCAGTGGACGCGCTGATCGACGAAGCGGACCTGTCACCGAAACCGGCGCTGGTGGATCGTCGCGGCAATGGCGCACACACCGATTTGCACCTCGGGCTGATGCACGCTTCGGCGTTGTCGCTGTGGCCGGCATTCAAGGAAATGGCGGAATCGGCCATCGCGTTTGGCGAAGTCGGTGTACCGCTGCGCGAAGCGATTGGACGGATTGGCCGGGAAGGCGAGCAAGCCATGCTCGCCACCACTAACGGTGTGAATACACATCGGGGCGCGATCTGGGCGTTGGGCCTGCTGGTCACTGCCGCCGCGCTGGACTGCTCGAATACCCACGCAAGCACGGTGACGTTGCGCGCCGCCCGACTGGCGATACTCGACGACCGTTTCGCCCCGCGTCCTCTGAGCCACGGCGCGCAAGTCGCCCAACGCTACGGCGCGCGTGGTGCCCGTGAAGAAGCCCAACTCGGTTTCCCTTCGGTGCTGCAACGCGCACTGCCGCAACTCAAGCGCAGCCGCGCCGCCGGCCACGGCGAACAGAACGCCCGGCTCGATGCGCTGCTGGCGATCATGACTCAACTGAGTGACACCTGCGTGCTCTACCGCGCCGGCGAACAAGGCCTGCACACCATGCAACTTGGCGCCCAGGCAGTGCTCGACGCGGGTGGCAGCGCCAGCCTTGCCGGTCGCCGGCGCTTGCATGAACTGGACGAACAATTAATCGCGTTGAATGCCTCGCCCGGCGGCGCTGCGGACTTGCTCGCAGCCTGCCTGTTTATCGACCGCATTGCGTCGGCTGACGGCATCAACCAGGGAGCGTTTTGATGGAAACCTTATCCTTTGAATTCCCCGCCGGGCAGCCGCCACGCGGTCGCACGCTGGTGGGTTGTGTCGGTTCGGGCGATCTGGAAGTGCTGATCGAACCGGGTCAGGCCGGCAAGCTGACCATCAAGGTGCAGACCTCGGTCAATGGCGCCGAACAACGCTGGCAGCATCTGTTCGCACGGATGTTCGACGGCCAGACACCACCGGCAATGGCCATCGATATCCACGATTTCGGCGCGACCCCTGGCGTGGTGCGCTTGCGTCTGGAACAAGGCTTTGAGGAGATCGGCCATGACTGACAGTGCAGCGCTCCTCCACAAGCACAGCTTCATCGAACTCGGCGCCCGACACCGGGCGAAAGCCTTGCTCGACGCCGGCACCTTCCGCGAATTGCTTGACCCGTTTCAACGCGTCATGTCGCCGTGGCTCTCGCGCCAGGGGGTGGTGCCGCAAGCCGATGACGGCGTGGTGATTGCCAAGGGCAGCCTCGGCGGTTTGCCGGTGGTGATCGCCGCCATCGAAGGCGCTTTCCAGGGCGGCAGCCTCGGTGAAGTCGGCGGGGCGAAGATTGCCGGTGCTCTGGAACTCGCCGCCGAAGACAACCGCAACGGCATTCCAACCCGCGCCGTGTTGCTGCTGGAAACCGGCGGCGTGCGCTTGCAGGAAGCCAACCTCGGGTTGGCGGCAATTGCCGACATTCATGCGGCGATTGTCGATCTGCGTCAGTACCAACCGGTAATCGGCGTGGTGGCGGGCAGCGTGGGCTGCTTTGGCGGGATGTCGATTGCCGCCGGGCTGTGCAGCTATTTGCTGGTGACTCAGGAAGCGCGTCTTGGCCTGAACGGCCCGCAGGTGATCGAACAGGAAGCCGGGCTTGAGGAATACGACTCCCGCGACCGTCCGTTCATCTGGAGCCTGACCGGGGGCGAGCAACGCTTTGCCAGCGGTCTGGTGGATCGCTTTGTCGCTGATGACGTGGCGCAGGTCCGGCAGCAGGTCAGTGAATTGCTGCAACAAGGCTTGCCGGAACAACAACGCAGTCGTCAGGCCGATCTGTTCCTGCAACGGCTGGCCCGCCTGGACGCCGAACCGCAAATCGATGCGGCGACGGTTCGCGATCTGTATCAAGGAGAGCGCTCATGAGTTCGTATTCCCTGAGAGGTTTGAACTGGTTCAACGCCTTGAGTGCAGGCGCGAAACCGGTGGAGGGTTTGCCTGCATCACTGAAAGCCGCTGATGGTGTGGTGGGCGAACAACCGGTCCGGTTTATCGCAGTGGTGGCAGATCCCGACAACCGTTTCGTCCGCGCTCGCAACGGTGAAGTGGGTTTACTGGAAGGGTGGGGCTTGGCCAAGGCGGTGGATGAAATCATCGTGGCTGACGCTGATAAATCGCATAAGCGCGCCGTGATCGCGATCATCGATGTGCCAAGTCAGGCTTACGGTCGGCGCGAAGAAGCGCTGGGCATTCATCAGGCCTTGGCGGGCGCGGCGGACAGTTATGCCCGCGCCCGGTTGGCTGGCCACGCCGTGATTGGTTTGCTGGTAGGCAAGGCGATGTCCGGAGCGTTTTTGGCTCATGGCTACCAGGCTAACCGGCTGATCGCCCTGCGTGATCCGGGCGTGATGGTGCATGCGATGGGCAAGGCGTCAGCGGCGCGGGTGACCTTGCGCAGTGTCGAAGAATTGGAAGCACTGGCCGCCAGCGTGCCGCCGATGGCGTATGACATCGACAGTTACGCCAGTCTCGGTTTGCTGTGGGAAACCTTGTCGGTGGACCAGATTGAGCAGCCAACATCAGCGGATCTGGCGCGGGTGACGGAATGCCTGAATCTGGCGATTGGCGATGTTGCCGCAAGCGGTCGCGATTTGAGCAGCCGCTTGGGCGCGAGCAACCGCGCCGCGTCGAGCACGGTTCGCCAACTGCTGAGAGCGCAGTGGTGAGCACGTTTCTGGCTCACGACCTGCTGTGGGGGATGACCCCGGAGCAGTTGCCTGCGCAGGCGCCTGCGTGGGTGATCGAGTCGATCAGCGCGGGTCAGCCGGTGGTGGTTCGGCGTGCGTTGAGTACGCCGGGTTTTATCGCGGTCGGGGTGCGTGGTCGGTTGCGTGAGCAGCGCTATGCGACGGTGATGGCGGTCGATGCGGTTCAGCGTCGGGTCACACCGGAAGCGCTGTGTCATGTCTCGATTGATCGGGATTTGCCCGCCGTGCAGGCACTCAACCAATTGCGGCCGTTGCTTGATGGCTACGGCTGGGTGTGGGGCGTCAGCGGCAGTGCCGGATTTGAATTGGCCAGTGGCGTTGTTGCCTTGCATGAGGGCAGCGATCTGGATCTGATCCTGCGTACGCCGCAGGTTCTGGAACGGTTGAAGGCGCAGGAACTGCTGAAAACTCTGGACCGCGCCAAGTGCCAGGTGGACATGCAATTACAGACGCCATTTGGCGCCGTCGCCCTGCGTGAATGGGCCGGTCCTGCGCGTCGGGTGTTGCTGAAAAACGCCAGTGAAGCCTGTCTTGTGATTGATCCGTGGAACCCGCAGGAGCAAGCAGCGTGAGCAGTTTGCTGGTGTTCCCCGGTCAGGGCGCGCAGCAGCCGGGCATGCTCCATCGTTTGCCTCGCGAGACGGTGATCGAGGCGAGCGAAGTGCTTGGCGAAGACGCATTGCAGCTGGATTGCGCTGAAGCATTGAAATCGACACGGGCGGTTCAGCTGTGCCTGTTGATTGCCGGTGTCGCGGCTTCGCGTCAGTTATCCATGACGCCGGATTATGTGGCGGGCTTGTCCATTGGTGCTTATCCGGCCGCCGTGGTTTCGGGTGCCTTGAGCTTCAGCGATGCGCTGCATCTGGTCAGCCTGCGCGGTGAATTGATGCAGCAGGCTTATCCACAGGGCTACGGCATGACCGCGATCATCGGTCTCGATTTATCCACAGTGGAAGGCTTGCTGGCGCAGGTTCACAGCGTCGATACGCCGGTTTACCTGGCCAATATCAACGCCGATAACCAGGTGGTGATTGCCGGCAGCGACGGCGCGATGAAGGCCGTCGCCGAGTTGGCGAAAGGGCGCGGCGCAGGCCTGGCCAAGCGACTTGCCGTCAGCGTGCCGTCGCACTGCCCGTTGCTGAATGCGCCGGCGAAAACCCTGGCCGAAGCCTTCGCCAATGTGAAATTGAAAGCGCCGACGCTGGGCTACCTGAGCGGCAGTCGCGCGCGGCCAATCATCAACATCGAAGCCCTGCGCGAAGACCTGGCTTACAACATGTGCCGCATCGTCGATTGGCGCGGCACGGTACAAAGCGCCTACGAGCGCGGCGTACGGCTACAGATCGAACTGCCGCCCGGTGCGGTGCTGACCGGGCTGGCGCGCCGGGTGTTCGAGCAGGGCACCGTGATTGCCTTCGACGGGGCGCGGCTCGACACCTTGCAGGCGCTGTTGCGTGAGGAGGGAAGCCGCCAATCCTAAATCACCGTCTCAGGCTTCGAACAACAAAAACAACATTCGACGATGCACTTTGAGGACTACAACAATGATTATTTACGGTGTGGCGCTGTTGGCGATCTGTACGCTGGCAGGGGTGATTCTGGGCGATGCGCTGGGCGTATTGCTGGGCGTCAAATCCAATGTGGGCGGGGTCGGGATCGCGATGATCCTGCTGATCTGCGCGCGGTTGTGGATGCAAAAGCGCGGCGGCATGACCAAGGATTGCGAGATGGGCGTCGGCTTCTGGGGCGCCATGTACATTCCGGTGGTGGTGGCGATGGCGGCGCAACAGAACGTCGTGACCGCGTTGCACGGCGGCCCGGTGGCGGTGCTCGCGGCCATCGGTTCGGTGGTGCTCTGCGGCTGCACCATTGCCCTGATCAGCCGGACCCACAAAGGCGAACCGTTGCCTGATGAACCTGCGGAACTCACGCCCATTGGCACGCCAGTAGGAGGCCGCTGATATGTTGGAAGTCATCGAGAAGGGCTTGGCAACTAACGGTCTGGTCACGGCGTTCGCGTTCGTTGGCGTGATCATGTGGGTGTCGGTGGTGTTGTCCAAACGCCTGACGTTCGGGCGGATTCATGGCTCGGCGATTGCCATTGCCATCGGCCTGGTCCTGGCGTGGGTCGGCGGCACCATGACCGGCGGACAAAAAGGTCTGGCGGACCTGACACTGTTCTCGGGTATCGGTTTGATGGGTGGCGCGATGCTGCGTGACTTTGCCATCGTCGCCACGGCGTTCGAAGTGCAGGCCACCGAAGCGAAAAAGGCCGGGATGATCGGCGTGATTGCGCTGTTGCTGGGCACGGTGTTGCCGTTCATTGTCGGGGCGAGCATTGCCTGGGTGTTTGGTTATCGCGATGCAATAAGCATGACCACCATCGGTGCGGGCGCGGTGACGTACATCGTCGGCCCGGTGACTGGCGCGGCGATTGGCGCGAGTTCCGATGTGGTCGCATTGTCGATTGCCACCGGGTTGATCAAGGCGATTCTGGTGATGGTCGGCACGCCGATGGCAGCACGCTGGATGGGGTTGGATAACCCACGTTCGGCGATGGTGTTTGGCGGGTTGGCCGGTACGGTCAGCGGTGTGACCGCCGGATTGGCGGCGACAGATCGGCGGTTGGTGCCTTATGGCGCGTTGACGGCGACGTTCCACACCGGGCTTGGGTGTTTGCTTGGGCCATCGTTGTTGTACTTCATTGTTCGCGGGATTGTTGGTTAGGCCGATGATTCATCGCTGATTGTTCTGACGTCTTCGCGGGCAAGCCTCGCTCCTACAGAGACTGCATATCCCTGTAGGAGCGAGGCTTGCCCGCGAAGGGTGCGACGTGGTCTTAAGCCTGGCGATTGGCATACATCCGACACTCCGCCAGCAGCGCCAGCAAATTCGGGTCGCGCTCCTTGGCCTTCAAAAACACCACGCCGATGTGCTGCTGCAACCGATACTTTTCCTGCAACGGAATCAGTTTCACCCGGTTCTCATACACCGCTGCAATCCTTCCTGGCAGCAACGCATAACCCACCCCCGAACTGACCATGCTCAGCAGGGTGAAGATGTCGTTGACCTGCATCGCCACCTTCGGCTCGAACCCCGCCTGTTTGAACACCCGATTGCCATCCTGGTGCGTGGCGAAGCCCTGGGTCAGGGTAATGAACGTCTCGTCGCGGACTTCGGCCAGATCGACTTCCGTGCGTTGGGCAAACTTCGAATCCGCTGGCGTGGCCAGGAAAATATCATCGGAAAACAGCGGGATCTGCTCGCAATCCGGGTCGTTCACGCTCTCGTCCAAAGACACCAGGATCGCGTCGACTTCCATGTTCTTGAGCTTGTACAACAGGTCGAAATTCGAGCCGAGGATCAGGTCGATGTTGAGTTCGCTGCGGCGGATTTTCAGGCCCATGATCAGTTGCGGCACGGTCTTCACCGTCAACGAATACAACGACCCCAGCTTGAAGCGCTCAGCCGAGAAGCCGGCGGCTTCGCGGGTCAGGCGCACGGTTTCGACCACGTCCTGAATCAGCTTTTGCGCCCGTTCTTCCAGTACATACGCGCTTTCCAGCGGCGTCAGGTTACGGCCTTCGTGTTTGAACAGCGGGCAGCGCAGGGCACTTTCGAGGGAGTGGATCGCCCGGTGCACGCTGACGTTGCTGGTCTGCAATTCGGCAGCGGCGCGAGCCAGATTGCCGGTGCGCATGAAGGCGAGGAACACCTCGAGTTTTTTCAGGGTCAACTCTTCATCGATCAGCATGGGCGTGACTCTTATTCGAATGGCTCGATTGTGCCTAATTCTCTGGCCTCACGCAGACCTTTGTAGGAGCCAGCTTGCTGGCGATGGCGGCCTTGAAATTATCGTAACGCTTGAGGGCCAATCGCCGGCAAGCCGGCTCCTACAGTTTTGAAACATTGCGCTTTTACGCTTGAGGCCTGAGCCTTGCGCAACGCTGCATTGGATTGTGAGGTGAGCAACACATGTACCACGGGGAAAGATTGAACGCCTGGACGCATCTGGTCGGGGCGGTGGCGGCGACGGTTGGGGTGGTGTGGATGCTGGTAATTGCCGGCATGGACGGCAGCCCGTGGAAGATCGTCAGCGTGGCAATTTACGGATTCACGTTGATGGTGCTCTACAGCGCATCGACCGTTTACCACAGCGTGCGCGGGCGCAAGAAAGCGATCATGCAGAAGGTCGATCACTTTTCGATCTACCTGTTGATTGCCGGCAGCTACACACCGTTTTGTCTGGTGACTCTGCGCGGGCCGTGGGGCTGGACGTTGTTCGGGATTGTCTGGGGGCTGGCGTTGATCGGCATCCTTCAGGAGATCAAGCCGCGTTCGGAAGCGCGGATCCTGTCGATCGTGATTTACGCGGTGATGGGCTGGATCGTGCTGGTGGCGGTCAAGCCGCTATTGGCGGCGCTGGGCACGGCCGGGTTTACCTGGCTGGCCTCGGGCGGGATTTTGTACACCGTGGGGATTATCTTTTTTGCACTGGATCATCGGTTGCGGCATGCGCACGGGATCTGGCATTTGTTCGTGATCGCGGGGAGTTTGCTGCACTTTGTGGCGATTATGTTTTACGTCCTGTAAACCGCGTCGCGGCCAATCGCTAGCAGGCTAGCTCCCACAGAAATCTCCAGTGAACATGAAACTGGTGAACACCCAAAATTCAATGTGGGAGCTAGCCTGCTAGCGATGGCGGCCTAGAAATCACCCCAAAGTTGCTGGGCAACCGCCAGTGCAACCACTGGCGCAGTCTCGGTGCGCAACACCCGCGGGCCGAGGCGGGCGGCCTGGAAGCCGCTGGCCTTGGCCTGATCGACTTCGGCATCGGACAAACCTCCCTCCGGACCGATCAGGAATGCCAGACTTGAAGGTTTGGCATGACTCACCAACGGCTCAGCCACCGGATGCAGCACCAGCTTCAACTCCGCCTCAGTCTGCTTCAACCAGTCCGCCAACAACATCGGCGGGTGAATCACCGGCACCCGTGAACGCCCGCATTGCTCGCACGCGCTGATTGCCACCTGGCGCCAGTGCATCAGGCGTTTGTCGGCGCGCTCGTCCTTCAAGCGGACTTCACAGCGGTCGCTGAAGATCGGGGTGATTTCGGTCACGCCCAGTTCGGTGGCTTTCTGAATCGCCCAGTCCATCCGCTCGCCACGGGACAGGCCCTGGCCGAGATGGATCTGCAGCGGCGATTCGATTGGCCCGGCGAAGCTTTCGTCGATCTGCACCACGACGCGCTTCTTGCCGACCTCGACCAGCTTCGCGCGAAACTCATGACCCGAACCGTCGAACAGTTGCAACGCATCACCCTCGGCCATGCGCAGCACGCGGCTGATGTAATGGGCCTGGGCCTCGGGCAACTCGTGCTCGCCAGTGCTCAGGGGGGCGTCGATAAAGAAGCGGGACAGTCTCATGCGGGTTCTCTGAAAAAGGTGTTGGTCGTCTTTGTGGGAGCGAGCCTGCTCGCGATAGCATCACCGAGGATGATCAGAAAGACCTCGGCGTCTGTATCGCGAGCAGGCTCGCTCCCACATTGATCGCTGTGTGTGATCAATCAACCCGGATCACGGAAACCGGGGTGGAAATCCTGCGGCACCGACACGCTCACACTGTTGCGTGTCGCAATGTCGATCCCTTCACTGGCCACTTGCGCCAGAAAGTCGATCTGCTCCGGGGTGATCACGTACGGCGGCAGGAAATACACCACGCTGCCCAGCGGTCGAAGTAAAGCACCGCGTTCCAGCGCGTGCTGGAACACCTTCAAGCCACGACGTTCCTGCCACGGATAAGCTTCTTTGGTCGCCTTGTCCTTGACCATCTCGATGGCCAGCACCATACCGGTCTGACGCACTTCCGAGACGTTCGGATGATCGGCCAGGTGCGCGGTGGAGGAGGCCATGCGCTGGGCCAGCGCCTTGTTGTTCTCGATCACGTTGTCTTCTTCGAAGATATCCAGCGTCGCCAAGGCTGCCGCGCACGCCAGCGGATTGCCGGTGTAGCTGTGCGAATGCAGGAACGCGCGCAAGGTCGGGTAGTCGTCGTAGAACGCGCTGTAGACATCTTCCGTCGTCACACACGCCGCCAGCGGCAGGTAACCGCCGGTCAGGGCCTTGGACAGGCAGAGGAAATCCGGGCGGATGCCGGCCTGTTCGCAGGCGAACATCGTTCCGGTGCGGCCGAAGCCGACGGCGATTTCGTCGTGGATCAGGTGCACGCCATAACGGTCGCAGGCTTCGCGCAGCAGTTTCAGGTAAACCGGGTGATACATGCGCATGCCGCCGGCGCCCTGGATCAGCGGCTCGACGATCACCGCCGCGACGGTGTCGTGATTTTCGGCCAGGGTCTGTTCCATCGCGGCAAACATGTTCCGCGAGTGTTCTTCCCAGCCCATGCCTTCAGGGCGCAGGTAACAATCGGGGCTCGGCACCTTGATGGTGTCCAGCAGCAACGCCTTGTAGGTTTCGGTGAACAGCGGCACATCGCCCACCGACATCGCCGCCATGGTTTCGCCGTGGTAGCTGTTGGTCAGGGTGACGAAGCGCTTCTTGTTCGGCTGGCCGCGGTTCAGCCAGTAGTGAAAGCTCATTTTCAGCGCGACTTCGATGCAGGACGAACCGTTATCGGCGTAGAAGCATCGGGTCAGGCCTTCCGGCGTCATCTTCACCAGACGCTCGGACAACTCGATCACCGGCTGATGGCTGAAACCGGCGAGGATCACGTGTTCCAGCTGATCGACCTGATCCTTGATGCGCTGGTTGATGCGCGGGTTGGCGTGGCCGAACACGTTCACCCACCAGGAGCTGACGGCGTCGAGGTAGCGTTTGCCTTCGAAGTCTTCCAGCCACACGCCTTCACCGCGCTTGATCGGGATCAGCGGCAGCTGTTCGTGGTCTTTCATCTGGGTGCAGGGATGCCACAACACGGCGAGATCGCGTTGCATCCACTGATTATTCAGGCCCATTTCCAGTCTCCTCGAGGCGGTCCGCGACAGGCGCGGACATACAATCGCGCAAGCCTATGCAATGCGTGGCATCGGGACAACCCATTGTGTCGAATGAGCTACTTTGTATAGGGCGATAGACGTCGCTGGCGGGCCTTTGATGGCTGACGTATTCTTCGCGGTTCTTTGAGTCGTCTGACTCGCAAAACCGCTTTTTTCTACGTGTATTTCCGGAGTTCGCTGAATGTCTGCTGGTTGGCTGCGCGCCTGTGCGCTGGTGATGTTGGGGCTGTTCAGCGTGTCTGCGCTGGCCAAGGATAAAACGGCGATCGTGATCGGCGGCGGGCTCTCGGGCCTGACGGCGGCGTACGAACTGCAGAACAAAGGCTGGCAGGTGACCCTGCTGGAAGCCAAGCCGAGCCTGGGCGGTCGTTCCGGCATGGCCACCAGCGAATGGATCGGCAACGACAAGACCCAACCGGTTTTGAACAAGTACGTATCGACCTTCAAGCTGAGCACCACGCCGGCCCCTGAATTCGTGCGCACGCCGAGCTACCTGATCGACGGCGTGTATTACACCGCCGCTGACCTGGCCGCCAAAGAGCCGGCCACCGCTGACGCGCTCAAGCGTTACGAGAAGACCCTGGACGACCTGGCGCGCTCGATCGAAGACCCGCTGAACCCTGCCGCGACCAGCGCGTTGCATGCCCTGGATCAGATCAACGTCTCCAACTGGCTCGACCGTTTGACGTTGCCAGCCACGGCTCGCCAATTGATCAATCAGCAAATCCGTACCCGTTATGACGAACCTTCGCGCCTGTCGTTGCTGTACTACGCACAACAGAGCCGGGTTTACCGTGGCGTGTCCGACCGTGACCTGCGCGCTTCGCGCCTGCTGGGCGGCAGCCCGGTGCTGGCACAAGCCTTCGTCAAACAGCTGAAAACCATCAAGACCAGTTCCCCGGTCTCGTCCATCACCCAGGACAAGGACGGCGTGACCGTCAAGGTCGGCAGCGTCGGCTATCAGGCTGACTACGTCGTGGTCGCGGTGCCGTTGCGCGCCCTCAACAAAATCGTGATGACCCCGGCGCTGGATGCCCAACACATGGGCGCGATCAAAGGCACCAACTACGGTTGGCGCGACCAGATCATGCTGAAGTTCAAGACGCCGGTCTGGGAAAGCAAGGCGCGCATGTCCGGCGAGATCTACAGCAACACCGGCCTGGGCATGTTGTGGGTCGAGCCGGCGCTGAAGGGTGGCGCCAACGTGGTGATCAACCTGTCCGGCGACAACGCACGAGTGATGCAGGCCTTCGGCGACAAGCAGATGGCCGATCAGGTGCTGATTCGCTTGCACACGTTTTATCCACAGGCGCGCGGTTCGTTCACCGGTTATGAAATCCGTCGCTACAGCACCGACCCGTCAATGGGCGGCGCTTACCTGGCCTTCGGTCCGGGCCAGATCAGCAAGTTCTGGCGCCTGTGGGAACGTCCGCTGCAACGCGTAGCGTTTGCTGGCGAACACACCGACACCTTGTACCCGGGCACTCTGGAAGGTGCGTTGCGCACTGGTCAGCGTGCAGCCGGTCAGGTTGAAGACCTGGCGGCCGGCAAGTCGTTTGAACCGGCGAAGGTTGTTCCGGCAGCGACTGCTGCAGCAGCCGGCGCAGTGGCGGCGAAGAAAGGCAACTTCTTCAGCAACCTGTTCGGTGGTTCCTCGGACGACGACAAGAAGCCGGAACCCGTGAAAGCGCCAGAGCCCGTCACACCGCCAGCCCCGGCACCGGCTCCAGTAGCAGCTCCGGTCCCTGCGCCAGTGGAAGCGCCGAAACCTGCCGCCCCGGTGAAAGCCGAGCCGGCCAAGAAGGCTGCGGCCAAGGCGCCGGCGAAAAAGCCTGCTGCCGAAACCAAAAAAGCTCCGGTCAAACCGGCGGCAAAGAAAGCTGAAGCGGCGAAGAAACCAGCAGCCAAACCTGCTGCGACCCCGGTAGCCGATACCAAAGCGCAGTAAGCGTCTGGATTAAAGAAACGCGGCGCAAATGCCGCGTTTTTTTATGCCTGAAGAAAAGAATTGAATAAATCTCATGGCATTGGTGTTCTTGATCTGGACGTCATTTTTTTTCACACATTGGTCGTTAATCTTTCCTTAACTCACCGATTTCAGACTCTTGATCGTATTTCTCGATATTTCAAAGCGAAATTTTCCGCTTTAATTCGATAGATAACTCGATAGTCTTGGTCGCAATTCTCACAGGATTTGGGCATGCAGCTACGTAACTCTTCTTCCCGCTACGGTTGGGTCAGCATCTTCATGCACTGGGGCGTGGCGCTGGCGGTCTTCGGTCTGTTTGCACTGGGCCTGTGGATGGTCGATCTCGACTACTACAGCACCTGGCGCAAAGATGCGCCGGAGCTGCACAAGAGCATTGGCCTGGTGTTGCTGGCCGTGATGGTGCTTCGGGTGCTGTGGCGCTTTATCAGCCCACCACCGCCAACGCTGGAAAGCTATGGCCGGCTGACGCGCATGGGCGCGAAGTTTGGCCATTCGTTCCTGTACCTGGGTCTGTTTGCTGTGATGATTGCCGGTTACCTGATTTCCACCGCAGATGGTGTCGGGATTCCGGTGTTTGGCCTGTTCGAAGTTCCTGCACTGGTTTCCGGACTACCGGACCAGGCAGACACCGCCGGTGAGATTCATCTGTATCTGGCATGGGTGCTGGTAATTTTTTCCGGTCTCCATGCGTTGGCAGCATTGAAGCACCACTTTATCGATCGTGATGCGACCCTTACTCGAATGCTGGGTCGCAAAGCCTGAAGTTCAACCTCGACTCCAAAGGAATAGAAAGCATGTTGAAAAAGACCCTCGCCGCTCTGGCAATCGGTTCCGCTCTGCTGTCCGCCGGTAACGTAATGGCCGCTGATTATGTCGTCGACAAGGAAGGCCAGCACGCCTTCGTTGACTTCAAGATCAGCCACCTGGGCTACAGCTTCATCACCGGTACCTTCAAGGATATCGATGGCAAGTTCAGCTTCGACGCTGCCAAGCCTGAAGACGCCAAGATCGAGTTCAATGTGAACACCGCCAGCGTCTTCACCAACAACGCCGAACGTGACAAGCACATCGCCAGCGGTGATTTCCTGAACGCGAGCAAATTCGCTAAAGCCACCTTCGTTTCCACCAGCGTCAAATCCACCGGCAAAAACGCCGCTGGCAAAGACACTGCGGACGTGGCGGGTGATCTGACCATCGCTGGCGTGACCAAGCCAGTCGTGGTCAAGGCGACTTTCCTGGGTGAAGGCAAGGATCCATGGGGCGGCTACCGTGCCGGCTTCGAAGGCACCACCAACCTCAAGCGTTCCGATTTCGGCAAGCAGAAAGACCTGGGCCCAGCGTCCGACGCGGTTGAACTGTACGTGACGTTTGAAGGTGTCAAAGCGAAGTAATTTTCGCGCCTGACACAAAAACGCCCCCGATCTCGCGATCGAGGGCGTTTTTTATTGCCAAGCGTAATCTGCGTCGCACCACGAATCCTGTAGGAGCGAGGCTTGCCCGCGAAAGCGCCAGCGGCCTCACCACAGAAATCCGGTTAACCCCTTCGCGGGCAAGCCTCGCTCCTACGAAGAGCAGAAAAAAATGCCCCGGATCGTGAGATCAGGGGCATTTTTTATGGCCGGGTAAAACTCAGCGGTTGCGAGTCAGCAACGCCGGTTTTTCACCGCGCGGACGGCCTGGCAATTGATCAAGCTGTTCAGGTGTCGGGAAACGATCGGTTTTCGACTCCTTGTGAATGATCTTCGGAGCCGGGCCGCGCGGGTTCTGCACGGCCGGTTCCGAGCGTGACTGATCGTCACGTGCCGGGCGACGGTTGCGGCCTTCTTCGCGACGGGCCTGACCGTCACGTGGCGCACCGTTGCGTGGACCGCTGCGCTTGGCTGGCGGCGTGCCAGTGGTGGCGCCGTCGCTGCTGCGTGGACCGCTTTGGCGACCCTGAGGCTTGCCGCCGGTGCGTGGAGCACCTGCGCCAGCGGCCGTGCCTTGTGCCGGAGCACCCGGACGGCGGCCACGGCCCTGGGCCGGTTTGGCTTGAGGCACGTAGTCGACGCGGTTACCGAAGTTATCGATATCGTCGTCCAGGAACTCGTCCGGAGCGCGATCAGCGGCAGCGCGTGGCGCCGGGCGCTGTTGCTCGCGGGCAGGCGTGCCTTCGCGTGGTTTCTGCTCACGTGCCGGGCGCTCGCCACGGCCGCTGGCAGCCGGTTTTTCCTTGCCGCCCTTGTCCTTGCCCTTGTCTTTACGACCGCCGCCACCGCCGCTGCCGTTCGGACCGTCGCCGCGCGGGCCACGTGGGTTGCGCGGGTTACGCACGTCCGGACGCTCGCGCACTTCCGGTTTCTCGGCTTCCACGGCGCTGGAATCGAAGCCCATCAGGTCGCCGTCGGCGATTTTCTGCTTGGTCATGCGTTCGATGCTTTTCAGCAGTTTTTCTTCGTCCGGAGCCACCAGCGAGATCGCCTCGCCCGAACGACCGGCACGGCCAGTACGGCCGATACGGTGCACGTAATCTTCGTCGACGTTCGGCAGTTCGAAGTTGACCACGTGTGGCAACTGGTCGATGTCGAGGCCGCGCGCGGCGATGTCGGTAGCGACCAGGATGCGCACTTCGCCGGCCTTGAAGTCGGCCAAGGCTTTGGTGCGCGCGTTCTGGCTCTTGTTACCGTGGATGGCGACAGCGCTGAGGCCATGTTTATCCAGGTATTCGGCCAGGCGGTTGGCACCGTGCTTGGTGCGAGTGAACACCAGCACCTGTTCCCAGGCGCCCGCGGTGATCAGGTGCGCCAGCAGCGAACGCTTGTGGTTGGCTGGCAGGCGGAAAACCCGTTGCTCGATACGCTCGACCGTGGTGTTCGGCGGCGTCACTTCGATGCGTTCCGGGTTGTGCAGCAGCTTGCCGGCGAGGTCGGTGATGTCCTTGGAGAACGTCGCCGAGAACAGCAGGTTCTGACGCTTGGCCGGGAGGCGGGCCAGGACCTTCTTCACGTCATGGACAAAG
The DNA here is from genome assembly GCF_019956155.1 of Pseudomonas sp. BF-RE-22. Taxonomy (NCBI): domain Bacteria; kingdom Pseudomonadati; phylum Pseudomonadota; class Gammaproteobacteria; order Pseudomonadales; family Pseudomonadaceae; genus Pseudomonas; species Pseudomonas sp. BF-RE-22. The sequence continues at coordinate 45,816 of NZ_JAHBDD010000055.1, forward strand.
CCCATGTCGAGCATGCGGTCGGCTTCGTCCAGCACGAGGATTTCCACGTGTGACAAATCGACGCTGCCTTGGCCGGCGAGGTCGAGCAGGCGGCCAGGGCAGGCCACCAGCACGTCAACGCCACGGGACATGGCCTGAACCTGTGGGTTCATGCCGACGCCGCCGAAGATGCAGGCGCTGACGAACTTCAGGTCACGGGCATAGACCTTGAAGCTCTCGTGTACCTGAGCCGCGAGTTCGCGGGTAGGGGTCAGGACCAGTACGCGCGGTTGGCGCGGGCCGTGACGCTGGGATTTGTCCGGGTGACCGTTAGGGAACAACCGCTCCAGGATCGGAAGGGCGAAGCCACCGGTTTTGCCAGTACCTGTCTGAGCCGCAACCATCAGGTCGCGACCTTGCAACACGGCGGGAATGGCCCGCTGTTGCACCGGAGTAGGCTCGGTATAGCCCGCTGCCTCGATGGCGCGGACTAAAGCCTCGGAGAGACCGAGGGAAGCAAAGGACATGAGTAATCCTGTTTTAGTTAGGGCTTGGCCCAATGGGAGTCTTGCCTGGCGCGAATGGCGTTTAAGAGGACGCAATCCCGTCCGGTCCTGCTGGGCCTCGAAGGCTCGTCTGGAGCGCTCGCGCGGGCTGAAAAGCTGCGCTGTAGCGGGGTCGAGATGCCTTGAACAAGTCCGAGCGTCCGGGCGTGAGCCTGGCGGGAAGGCCGGAGTATAACAGAGCAATCACTGCGCGCCGCTTTCCTGCTGCTCAACGGTTTTTTCGCGGGCAGCGGTGGCCCCGGCAGTTTTCGTGCTGGTAGCCGGATCGGCGCCATAACGGGCGCTGAGTTCGGCGTACGCGGGTTCACGCTTGAATCGTTTGAGCTCGGCGCCGAAACGCTGCACCAGCAAATCCATGCCCGCGTTGCGGCGCACCGCCAGAAACTGGCTCTGCTGGCTGATGACGGTCGGGTTTTCGCTGATCTGGTCGCGGATATTCAATTCGTCGAGCAAATGCTGGCCCACCCGGCGGTCGGTGATCAGCAGGTCGATCCTGCCGCGCACCAGTTTGCCGAAGTTGGCTTCATGGGTGGGCGCCGGTTCGCGCGTGAACAGCGTCGATTCACGGAAGTCCGGGCTGTACAGATAACCCGGCGAGGTGCCTATCGTCAGGCCTTTCAGGTCGTCGAGGGTGCTAAATGGATGCGGGCGTTCGTTGGCGTAGAACAGCACGAACTGGACTTCCGAGAGCGGTTCGCTGGGGTAGAGCAGGGTCGCCTCGCGCTCGTCGCTGTGAAAAATGTCCAGCGCGCCATCGGCCTGGCCGGTTTCAAGCATCGACAGGCAGCGTTTCCACGGCAGGAACTGCCACTCGACTTCGATCCCCAGGCGCTTGAAGACGATGGCCGTGGTTTCGTAGTCCAGGCCCAGTGATTTGCCATTTTCCTCGTAGACATAAGGCGCCCACGGTTCAGTGACAATGCGTAGCTTCTCGCCCCGAGCGGCGAAGCTCAGGCAAGTGAAAACCAGCACGGCAATTAACTGTGGGATCAAAGGCATGGGCTTGAGATTACGACGAGAAACGGGAAAGAGCCAGAAACCGACTGCAGATGCTCTATCTCCGTGTGTTGCATCACAATAAAAGTACGTAGAAAGCAAAAAATCGCAGCCTTCGACCGCTCCTACAGGGATTAAACATGCCCGAATGTAGGAGTGGCCGAAGGCTGCGATCTTTTGATCTTGCTTTAAACGTTTATCAGCGCGGCAACTTCAGGTTGTTCCACACCGCCAGACTCGCTTCAGCCTGGTTCAGTGTGTAGAAGTGCAGCCCTGGCGCGCCACCTTGCAGCAGGCGTTCGCACATTTCGGTGATGACTTGTTCACCAAAGCCTTGAATGCTCTGGGTGTCGTCGCCGTAGGCTTCCAGTTGCTTGCGGATCCAGCGCGGGATTTCCGCACCGCAGGCATCGGAGAAGCGCGCCAGCTTGCTGTAGTTGGTGATCGGCATGATGCCCGGCACGATCGGGATGTTCACGCCCATCGCCCGTACACGCTCGACGAAGTAGAAGTAGCTGTCGGCGTTGAAGAAGTACTGGGTGATCGCGCTGTCGGCGCCAGCGTTGGCTTTGCGCACGAAATTGGTCAGATCGTCTTCGAAATTGCGCGCTTGCGGATGCATCTCCGGGTAGGCGGCGACTTCGATGTGGAAATGATCACCGGTCTCTTCACGAATGAATTGGACCAGGTCGTTGGCGTGGCGCATTTCGCCGCTGGCCATGCCCATGCCCGAAGGCAGGTCACCGCGCAGGGCAACGATACGCTTGATGCCGGCGGCCTTGTATTGCGCCAGCAGGCCGCGCAAGTCGTCCTTGCTGTCGCCTACGCAGGACAGATGCGGTGCGGCAGGGACTTTGACTTCGCTTTCGAGCTGCAACACGGTGTTGAGGGTTCGATCACGGGTCGAACCGCCAGCGCCATAGGTGCAGGAGAAGAAATCGGGGTTGTACGTGGCCAGCTGACGAGCAGTGGCGAGCAGCTTTTCATGCCCAGCGTCGGTCTTCGTAGGGAAGAACTCGAAGCTGTAGCGACGGTCTTGGGACATGGTCATATCCTTGGAAACGCGTAAGCCTTGCAGTCGCCACGTTTACTGTAGGAGCGAAGCTTGCTCGCGAAAGCAACAACACGGTGCTTCAGAAACAACGCGGTGATGCTTTCGCGAGCAAGCTTCGCTCCTACAGGGGAGCGTGGTTTCTGCTTAAGTCCGCTCCCATGGGGAGCGGACAGCAGGTCGAATCAGTAGCGGTAAGCGTGCGGCTTGAACGGACCTTCGACAGTCACGCCGATGTAGTCGGCCTGGGTCTTGGTCAGTTGAGTCACGACGCCGCCGAAACCGCGGACCATTTCCAGGGCCACTTCTTCGTCGAGTTTCTTCGGCAGTACTTCAACAGTCAGGCGCTCGGCTTTCTGGGCTGGCGACAGGTCGGCGTACTTCTGGCCGAACAGGAAGATCTGCGCCAGAACCTGGTTGGCGAACGAACCGTCCATGATGCGGCTTGGGTGACCGGTGGCGTTACCCAGGTTAACCAGACGGCCTTCGGCCAGCAGGATCAGGTAGTCGTCGTTCTGGGCATCGAATGCGCCAGGACCGGTACGGTGGATTTTGTGAACCTGTGGCTTCACTTCTTCCCATGCCCAGTTCTTGCGCATGAAAGCGGTGTCGATTTCGTTGTCGAAGTGGCCGATGTTGCAGACAACAGCGCGCTTCTTCAGGGCTTTGAGCATGTTCGAGTCGCAAACATTGACGTTACCGGTGGTGGTCACGATCAGGTCGATCTTGCCCAGCAGCGCTTTGTCGATGCTTGCTTCGGTACCGGTGTTGATACCGTCGATGAACGGCGAAACCAGTTCGAAACCGTCCATGCAGGCTTGCATGGCGCAGATCGGGTCGACTTCGGAGACTTTAACGATCATGCCTTCCTGACGCAGGGACTGAGCGGAGCCCTTGCCCACGTCGCCGTAACCGATGACCAGCGCTTGCTTGCCGGACAGCAGGTGGTCGGTGCCGCGCTTGATCGCGTCGTTCAGGCTGTGACGGCAGCCGTACTTGTTGTCGTTCTTGCTCTTGGTCACCGAGTCGTTGACGTTGATGGCCGGGATTTTCAGCTCGCCCTTGGCCAGCATGTCCAGCAGGCGGTGAACGCCGGTGGTGGTTTCTTCGGTCACGCCGTGAACGCGATCCAGAACCTGTGGGTACTTGTCGTGCAGCAGCTGGGTCAGGTCGCCGCCGTCGTCGAGGATCATGTTGGCATCCCATGGCGCGCCATCTTTCAGGATGGTTTGCTCCAGGCACCACTCGTACTCTTCTTCAGTCTCGCCTTTCCAGGCGAAAACCGGGATGCCAGCAGCGGCGATAGCAGCAGCGGCCTGATCCTGAGTCGAGAAAATGTTGCAGGACGACCAGCGAACTTCGGCACCCAGGGCAACCAGGGTTTCGATCAGCACGGCAGTCTGAATGGTCATGTGGATGCAGCCGAGAATCTTGGCGCCTTTGAGCGGCTGCTCACCGACGTACTTGCGGCGCAGACCCATCAGGGCTGGCATTTCGGATTCAGCGATGATGGTTTCGCGACGGCCCCAGGCAGCCAGGGACATGTCGGCGACTTTGTAATCGTTAAAATCTGCAGGCGTGATAACAGCGCTCATGAAGAGCCTCCATTCGTAATGTATGCGAATGGGCGCCGTTGTGCGTTTAGTGTCTGGCCGTGGCCAGTCAACGCCCCATCCGAGCCTGACAGGTTGAACCTGCTGCAGCGCCCCTCGGACAGGTGGCGGGAAAACGGTATCAATGGAACGTTACCGTTTTGAAACGGGGGCGATTATAGCGGGCTATGCTGATCTTCCAAAGCGTTTCTGTCGGTCAATGTCCGAACGGTAATCGTGACCATAGACGATGCTTAATAGAGCTCTAGTCCGGGCTCTGCCATGATGGCACCCATCATTCGGCAAGACGCTCAGGAGTGAATATGAATTTCCACACCCGCAAATGGGTAAAACCCGAAGACCTCAACCCCAACGGCACGCTGTTCGGCGGCAGTCTGTTGCGCTGGATCGACGAAGAAGCGGCGATCTACGCCATCGTCCAGTTGGGCAATCAGCGCGTGGTGACCAAGTACATTTCCGAAATCAACTTCGTCAGCGCCTCGCGCCAGGGCGACATCATCGAACTGGGCATCACCGCCACCGAGTTCGGCCGCACCTCGATCACCCTGACCTGCGAAGTGCGCAACAAGATCACCCGCAAAAGCATCCTGACGGTGGAGAAGATGGTCTTCGTCAACCTGGGTGAAGACGGCCTGCCCGCCCCACACGGCCGGACCGAGATCAAATACGTCAAAGACCAGTTCAAGGACGAGTAATGCGAGTTCCGTAGGAGCCGGCTTGCTGGCGATAGCGTAATCAGCGACAGCGCAGAAGCCGAGTCGACCCCATCGTCGGAACGCCGCCCGCAGCAAGCCGGCTCCTACAGAATGCGGTTTCATTTGTGGGGCCACTGAACAAGCGCCGAACCCCGCGTGTCGTACCTACATGACACGCCACCGGTTCCGGAGCTCTATGGACGCGCAAAAAGACGGCAAGACCCCGAACCTCTCGGCTGAAGAACGGCACGACGTCGAAAAAAGCCAGCCGCCACGTGCGGCTGTATTGCACGAAATCATCCGCACCCAGGGCGATCAGGAACTCGAACGCAGCGTCGCCGCGCTATGGTGGTCGGCGCTCGCCGCCGGCCTGACCATGGGCCTGTCGCTGATGGCCATGGGGTTGCTCAACTCGCGTCTGCCGGACGGCGAACACTTCAAGGTGATCGCCAGTTTCGGTTACTGCGCCGGGTTCCTTGCGGTCATCCTCGCCCGCCAGCAATTGTTCACCGAGAACACCCTGACGGCGGTGCTGCCGGTCATGACCAAACCCACCCTGAACAATTTCGGCCGGTTGTTGCGGCTGTGGTCGGTGGTGCTGGTGGGCAACCTTTGCGGCACCTTGCTGGTCGCGTATGTGATGTTGCACCTGCCGATTTTCGACACCAGGACCGACCTGGCCTTCCTCGATATCGGGCGCAAGGTCATGGAGAACGACGCGAGCAAGATGTTCGCCAAAGGCATTGTGTCGGGCTGGATGATCGCCACCATGGTCTGGATGATCCCGTCCATGGAGAGCGCCAAGATGTGGATCATTATCCTCATCACCTACCTCATGGCGCTGGGGGATTTCACCCACATCGTCGTCGGTTCGGCCGAGGTGTCGTATCTGGTGTTTGCCGGCGAGTTGCCGTGGAAGGATTTCTGGCTGGTGTTCGCAGGTCCCACGCTGGCGGGGAACATCATCGGTGGCAGCTTTATCTTTGCGCTGTTGAGCCATGCGCAGATTCGCAGCGAAAGCGGGCCGCCGAAGCAATCTGCGGATCGGCAACCCGACCCGCAGCAGGTCAAAAAATAATCAGTGATGCCCGGCCTGTGCCGCTGGCGCAGGCTCATCCCGGGTCACGTGCTTGACCAGTTTGCCGATGCTCAAGCCCTGCAACAGGATCGACGACAACACCACGATGTAGGTGATGCTCAGCAGCAAATCACGCTCCGGGCCCAATGGCAGCGCCAGGGCGAGCGCTACCGAAACACCACCGCGCAAACCACCCCAGGTCAGAATCCGGATCGTCCCGCGCGGCACTGTGCGCCAGCGTCGCAGCAGGAGGATGGCCGGTGCCACGGTCAACAGGCGCGAGAGCAGAATGGCCAGGGCCAGCAAACTTGCCGCCAGCACGTGCAGCCAGTTGAACGGCAGCAGCAACAGCTCCATGCCGATCAGGGCAAACAGCAGGGCGTTGAGCATGTCGTCGAGCAGCTCCCAGAAACCGTCCAGGTACTTTCGGGTCATGTCGTTCATCGCCAGGTTGCGCCCCAGATTGCCGATGATCAGGCCGGCGACCACCATCGCGATCGGTGCGGAAACATGCAGCTCCGACGCCATGGCCGAGCCGCCGATCACCAGTGCCAGGGTCAGCATGACTTCGATCTGATGCTGCTCGATGCTCTTGATCATCAGGTACACCAGGTAGCCGATCAGCCCACCAAACAGCACGCCGCCAATTGCTTCGTGCGCGAACAGCAGGGCCGTGGCGCCTACGGTTGGGGTTTCACCGAGTTGCGCGATACCCAGCAGCACGGTGAACACCACTACCGCGGTGCCATCGTTGAACAGCGATTCGCCGACAATCGTGGTTTTCAGCGGTTTGGACGCGTTGGCGGTCCGCAGCACGCCGAGCACCGCGATGGGGTCGGTCGGGGAAATCAGCGCGCCGAACAGCAGGCAGTACAGAAAGCTCACATGCCAGCCGAACAGGGCAAAGATGTAATACGCGAGGCTGCCGATCACAGCGGTGGCGATCAATACACCAAATGTTGCGAGCAGGCCGATGGGCCAGCGATAGCTACGCAGGTCATTGAGATTGACGTGCAGCGCGCCGGCGAACAGCAGAAAGGACAGCATCCAGTTCATCAGCAGATCACCGAAGTCGATCTGGCCGATGAGCTGTTGCACACGCTCTTCGAGGCCGGGGTAACCGAGGAAACTCAGGCCCTGCAACAGCAGGGAAAACATCAGCGCGGTGACCATGACGCCGATGGTCGGGGGCAGGCCGATGAAGCGGAAATTCACGTAGGTGAGCAGGGAAGTGAGGCAGATAAACGCAGCGACAAGTTCAAGCATCCGGGGTCCTTGGATGAGGGGAAAGATTGGTTTTCAGGTAGGTGCACCGAGTCGGCTTCTTCGCGGGCAAGCCTCGCTCCTACGGGATCTGCGCGATCCTGTAGGAGCGAGGCTTGCCCGCGAAGGCAATTATTCAGGCGGACACATTGACCGCAGCCGCACCGCGACGTTGCAGGTAAATGAAGAAAAGCGCTGTCAGTACCGTCAGGCCACTGACCAGCGCGCCAGTCCACGGCAAGTCCGCCAGGTCCGCGCCGCTGGCGACCACCAGCCCGCCAATCCACGCGCCGGCCGCATTGCCGAGATTGAAGGCGCTCTGGTTCAACGTTGAGCCGAGGTTCGGTGCTTCATGCGCCTGATCAATGATCAGCAGTTGCAGAATCGGGCACAGGGCGAAGGCAAAGATCCCCCACAACACCAGCGTGATCGCCGCCGGAATCACCGAGTGACTGGTCTGCGTGAACGCGGCCAGCACGACCACCACCGCCAACGCCATGCCCACCAGTGAAGGCAGCAAGCGACTGTCGGCCAGGCGGCCGCCGAGCATGCTGCCCGCCGTCAAACCGACGCCGAACAACAGCAGCATAATGGTCACGCCGTGCGGGCTGACCCCGGTGATGTCCTGCAGGATCGGTGCGATGTAGGTGAACACGCTGAACAGGCTGGTCGACGCCAGCACGCTCATGCCCAAGGCCAGCAGCACATTGACCTTGCCCAGCACCTTGAACTCGCTGGCGAGGTTGGCCTTGTCCATGGCGATGTCCTTCGGCAACCAGACCCACTGCGCAATTGCGGCGATCACCCCGATCACCGACACCGCCCAGAACGTCGAACGCCAACCGGCGTATTGGCCGAGCGCGGTGCCCAATGGCACACCGAGCACATTGGCCAGGGTCAGGCCGGTGAACATCATGGCAATCGCCTGCGCCCGTTTGTTCGGCGCGACCAGACCGGCCGCGACCACCGAACCGATGCCGAAGAACGCCCCGTGGCACAACGCGGTAACCACTCGCGCGGCCATCAGCGTGGCGTAGTTTGGCGCCAACGCGCACAGCACGTTGCCGAGGATGAACATCAGTGTCATGCCCAGCAGGGTGGCTTTGCGCGGCATATTGGCGGTGCCGACCGCGAGGATCGGCGCGCCGAACACCACGCCCAGGGCGTAACCGGTGATCAACAGGCCGGCGTGGGGAATGCTCACGGCGAGGTCGCGAGCGACGTCGGGCAGCAAGCCCATGATGACGAATTCAGTGGTGCCGATGCCGAACGCGGCAACAGCGAGGGCAAGCAAGGCGAGTGGCATGCGCAAGGTCTCTGTCGGTAGTCTTGACGCTGTGATCAGGCATACGCAGGCCGACGACCGTTCTCGAAGAGAGCGGGCCATGGCAGAAATTATTGGAATTAGTCTGTGCGCAACTGAGTGCGGCGTGGTCGCTTGCAGTATAAACAGCTGCTGACATATGGCGAATCAATTATCTCCCCCCGTCCCTGTAGGAGCACGGCTTGCCGGCGAAAGCGGTCTGAAGTACGCCTTCGCCGGCAAGCCGTGCTCCTACAGGGTGAGGATGATGAACAAAAGGAGTGTGCCGTGCTTGCGACGGCGTTGGTGTTGGTGGCGGCGCTGTTGCACGCGGCGTGGAACACCCTGATTAAATTCAGTGCGGAACGGTTGTTGGTCGTGGCCTGCATGGACAGCGTGGCGATGCTTTTTGTCGCGCTGATGCTGCCGTTCGTGGCGCTGCCACCGATTGAAATCTGGCCATGGATTCTCGCATCGGCCGCATTCGAATTGCTTTATCGCTATCTGCTGATTCAGGCCTATCGAGTGGGTGATCTCGGTTTGGTGTACCCGCTGATGCGTGGCTTGTCGCCGTTAGTGGTGCTGGCCTTGACGCTGATCTTTGCCGGGGAGGTGCTGACGAATCAGCAGATCTTCGGAATTCTGCTCATCCCGTTGGGCATGCTGTGCCTGCTGTGGCAGGGCGGTGGCGGTACGCGTTTGCCGTGGTCGATGCTGCCGGTGGTGGCGCTGATTGGCCTGTGCATTGGCTGCTACACCTTTATCGATGGCCAGGCGTTGCGGCGCTGGTCGCATCCGCTGGACTACCTGGTCTGGGTGACGTTGCTCAGCGCCTGGCCGTTTCCGCTGCTGGCGTTGGTGCGCAAGCGGCCGGCGTTCATGCTGTTCTGGCGTGAACAATGGCGCTTGGGATTGGCGGTCGGGTTCTGCGTGTTGTTCAGCTACGCTCTGGTGCTGTGGGCGATGCAGCTGGGGTCGATTGCAGAAGCGGCGGCATTGCGCGAGATCAGCGTGATTCTGGTGGTGCTGTTTGGCATGCGCTATCTGAAAGAACCTTTCGGTCGGCCGCGGCTCCTGGCCTGTGGGCTGGTGCTGATCGGCATGTTGGTGATGAAGTTTTGACCGGAATCCGGATTTTATAACTCGAAGAAAGGGACTGCGATATGACGGTTGCTCTGTGGTGCATTTTGATTGCGTTCTTCCTGCCCTATCTCTGCGTGGGTATTGCCAAGATCAGTGGCCGTTTTGGACTGAAAGACAATCATGACCCCCGGGATTTTCTCGAGTCACTGAATGGTTTGGGCCGGCGCGCCTATGCAGCGCAATTGAACAGTTTCGAAGTGACCCCGGCGTTCGCGGCGGCGGTGATCGTGGCCCACCTGGCCGGCAACGCCGAGCTGGTGACGATCAATGTGCTGTCGGTGTTGTTCATCACCAGCCGCCTGCTGTACATCATTTGCTACCTGGCGGACTGGGCGATTCTGCGGTCGCTGGTGTGGTTTGTGGGGATGGGGTTGATCGTGAGTTTCTTTGTGATTTCGGTCTGACATATCTGCGGTGTTTATTTTGGCCCCTTCGCGGGCAAGCCACGCTCCTACAGGGATCTGCGTCGATCACAATTGTGTGATCGACGCAGATCCCTGTAGGAGCGTGGCTTGCCCGCGAAAGCTATCTATCTGCCGCCACAGTAATTAAGGGTTGGCTTTAACCGCATCAGCCACCTGAGGCACTTGCGGCAAGGCCGCGCCTTTGGGCCAGAGCATCCAGATCTGCCCCTGCTGTTTCATGTCGCCAGCCAGTTGCCCCGCCGCTTCGCCGGTGCCCCAGAACAAATCCGCACGGACTTCACCGGCAATCGCGCCGCCAGTGTCTTGAGCCGCCACCGGGCGAACCAGCGCGGAGCCGTCCGGCCGCGTTGTGGATAACCACAACAGGCTGCCCAGCGGAATCACTTTGCGATCCACTGCCGCGCTGTAACCCGCCGTCAGCGGTACGTTCAGCGAGCCGCGAGGGCCTTCATTGCTGTCCGGGTTGCGGGTGAAGAACACATAGCTCGGGTTGCTGCCGAGCAGTTCCGGAATGCGCGCCGGATTGGCCTTGGCCCAGTCGCTGATTGCGCCCATGGTCACGTCTTCTTTCTTCAGTTCGCCTTGCTCTACCAGCCAGCGGCCGATGGGGCGATACGGATGACCGTTCTGGTCGGCATACGCAATGCGCAACTGGCGACCATCGTCGAGCTGAATGCGACCGGAACCCTGGATTTGCAGGAATTGCAGGTTCATCGGGTCGGTCAGCCACGCCACGACCGGCGCCTTGACGCCTTTGGTTTCGATGGTTGCCGCATCGTCGTAAGGCTTGAGCACGCGACCTTCGAGCCGTCCGCGAAGGCGTTTGCCTTTGAGCTCCGGGTAGATGCTGTCCAGAGAGACGATGATCATGTCCTCTGGAACCCCGTACACCGGGATGTTCGCCACGGCAGTTTGGGTCAGGCTGCCGGGGTAGACCGGTTCGTAGTAACCGGTGATCAAGCCGTTGGGATTGTCGTTGGCGGCGCGCAGGCCATAGACGTCGAGGTTCTGTTTGAGGAAGCCGCGAATGTCACTGGCGGTTTGCGGCACGTTGGTGGCAGCAGCGCAGGTCGAGCCCCAGATCGGGTCGGCCTTGAGTCGGGTGCAGGCGCTGCGCCATGAACCGAAACCGGCGACCAGGTCGTTATCGGACACCGTCGGCAGGGCTTCCCAGGTGGCGCTGGAATAAGTCGCCAGCGCGTGGGTCTTGGGTTTGTTGTTGTCACCGCCGGTGCAGCCTGCGAGCACGGCCACCATCGGGAGGGTCCAGGCGAGGCGGTGACGCCATGCCTTGAAACGGCTGTTCATGGAGTAATTCCTTTGTCGGTTGCCTGAGTGCTCCATGCGCTCAAACAACCCGTATTGATAATAGGGCTATTGGTCTTTGCCGATGACGCGAGGATACTGGCCGCCGTTTCCCGTGACCTGAAGCCACCATGACTCTTAAAAGACTTTCCGTTGTATTGCTGGCCTGCCTGACCTTGTCCGCGTGCGGCGGTGTCGATCCGAATTCACCACTGGGCCAGCGCAAGGCAATCTTCAAACAAATGCTCAAGACCGGCGAAGACCTGGGTGGCATGTTGCGCGGCCGCATTCCATTCGACGGCCCGAAATTCGCTGACGGCGCGGTGAAACTCGATGCGCTGTCCCAGGAACCGTGGAAGCATTTTCCGCAGGTGCGCGAAGAAGATCACACCAGCGCCAAGGGCGACGTGTGGCAGAAACAGGCACGCTTTCAGGAAATGGCCCGCACCCTTGAAGCCGCCACCGGTGAATTGGTGATTGCCAGCAAGGTTCAGCCATACAAGGCCAGCAACCTGGGGCCGGCGGTGCAGAAGGTCGAAGATGCCTGCAGTGCGTGCCATAAAGAGTTTCGGGATCATTGATTTGCAGCGCTCTTGCTGACGCTTTCGCGAGCAGGCTCGCTCCCACATAGGATTGCATTCACCTGCTCGCGAAGCTCCCTGAAGAACGCTACAAATTCCTGACTTTACCTTTTCTTATTTATCCAGCTCGTCGAGCGCGTTTTGCAGTTCCTTGCGCGACTCGGCCAGTTTGTCTTTGCGCTTGTTGATCTTCTCGGGATCGCCTTTCTTCATGGCTTTGTCGAGGTCGGCCTGGCGCTGGCTGACTTCATGCTTGGCGTCGAGGACCTTGTTTTCCCGCTCCTTCTTCAGCGAAGCGTCGGTGCAATGCGCGGTAACTTCGCTCAGTGCCGTTTCCAGGCCTGCCTGCTGTTCGGCGTTGCCATGGGATTTGGCCAGTTCGATCTGGTTGATGATGCCCTGTTTCTTGGCGGCACAACCGGTCAGCCCCGGGGCCTCTTCAGCGGCCATCAGTGGCGCGGCCATCACGCTGCAAAGGGTCAGCAGGGCGAGCGGTGAAAGAAATTTCATAAAAGCTCCATGTGCAGGTGCAATCGGGTCGATAGGGCGATGGGCGTTTGAGCTCGTCGGCCTCTTTGGGTTCCCGGGCGGGCGAGAATCTGCGGTTGCTAAAAACCGTCGATCCCCGCCGCACGTAATGTGTCGCTCAAGGCCAGGACCTGCGGGTCGCGGAAAAATGCGCTCAATTGCGCCGCGCGTCCCGGGCCGATGCCGGCTTCGGCCTGCCATTGTTCGGTGTTTCGTTGTGCCAGTTCCTGCCAGGAGTCGGCGAGGTTTGCCTGGCCGGTCGGTGGTAAACCCAGGGCTTTGAGCCAGCGAGCAAAAGGGCGTTGGCGGGCACTGTTGAAACTGTTTAGAAGACGAGTACTGCTGCGCTCGCCGAAGCCGTTAATGTTAGCAAGCTCTTGAGCATCGAGGGTCAACCAATCCAGCAGGCCGTTCAGGTGGCCTGTTTCGAAAAGTGTCTCCCATGTTCCCGGGCCGACATGAGGCATGGCCAACCCTTGCTTGCCGCTGAGCCAGGTCAGTCGCGCGAGAAACTGGCCTTCACAGCCCGGCGTCGGTTGCCAGCAGCTCAAATGATGAAAGTCGGCTGCCAGCGGCGCGTCCAAGGCTGGGCGTTCGGCGGCGCGTAGTACGACGCCGTCGAGCCGGGGAATGGTCAGCCCCGCGAGGCTGATGGACACCTGATCACCGGGGCGGATGTCCAGCTCCTCCCAGCGCCGCAGTGAGCTGACGCTGACACGCTTGATCTGCCGGTCATCGAGCGTCACCGGTTTCAAGTCCAGCACGGGGGTGATCCGTCCGGTGCGACCGACCTTGAAGTCGACTTTGCGTACTTCGGCCAGCGCCTGGGCAAAGGGGTATTTCCAGGCGACCGCCCAGTACGGTGTTTTTGCCTGCCAGCGCTCGGCCGAAGGCCGTTGGCTCTGGCGCAGGACCACACCGTCACTGGCAAAGGGCAGGGGCGAGCGGTACCAGTAATTGCGCCAGTGTTCGGCATCGGCAAACGTCTGCGCCGGCTGACTGTAAGGCGCGATGCTCGGCAAGCCCAGCTCATCCAGAGCGGCGATGCGAGCAGGCAAACCGGCCGGGCCTTGTGGCCAGTCCCAGATAAACAGGCCGATGCCGGTCGCCTGCTCAGGGCTGAGTTCCTTGCGCGCCATCAAACCGGCCACGGTGGCGCGGGCATTGAGGCTTCCTGCCTTGACTTGTACATGGTCGACCAGTCGCCAATAGAGTTCACCTTGCACCAGCAGGTCCAGCGGGCGCGACAGTTGCCGGGGGATGGCGGGGATCAGTCGCGCCGAGGCCGTCCAGTCTTGCCCGTTTATTCCGTCGCCGCGACTGATTGCCTGGTGCAGTACGCCCTTGCGGTAGATCAGCGTCACCGCCACACCATCGACTTTGGGTTGTACCCAGAGGTCCTTGCGATCGCGCATCCAGGTTTCGGCTGCACGACCATCTCGCACTTTTTCCAGGCCCGTGTGGGCAATGGGGTGGGCAATTTTGCCGCCAGCTGTGCGTAATGGTTCGGGCGTCAGGCCCAAGTCAAAGCAACTGCGCCATTCGGTGAGGCGAGCGAGGGCTTGATCGTAAAGTTCGTCGGCGACCAACGAGCGGCCATGGCGGTGATAACTGTCATCCCAGGTGTCGATCTGTTTTTGCAGGGTGGTGATTTCGTCCAGAGCCCTGACGGGCGGCCAGTCGGGACAGTCGGCTGCGGTTGTAGTGAGGCAAAAAAAGCTCAGAGAAAAAACAGAAAACAGGCGCAGAAGCATCGTGAGCGTCCTTGCTCAAGGGGAGTTCTTGAAGGCTAGTCAGTATTTGCTGGCAGGAAGTGTGGGTGTTTTGCCTGGTGTTTCCGGGCGGCCGGAGGTTCCAAACGCAAGACAACAAAAAGCCCCGCACGGCGAACCGTGCAGGGCTTTTGGTACCGCCGGGGAGGTCTTACAGGCCGGCAGCCGAACGCAGGTCGTCGGCGCGGTCGGTTTTTTCCCAGGTGAACGTGGTGAAGGTGTCTTCGCCCACGGTCTTGGTCGCCGGGGTACGACCGAAGTGGCCGTACGCTGCGGTTTCCTGGTACATCGGGTGCAGCAGGTCAAGCATGGTGGTGATTGCGTATGGACGCAGGTCGAACACTTCGCGAACCAGTTTGACGATTTTGTCGTCGCTGATTTTGCCGGTGCCGAAGGTGTTCAACGAGATCGAAGTCGGCTGGGCAACACCGATCGCGTAGGAAACCTGAATCTCGCAGCGCTCGGCCAGGCCGGCAGCGACGATGTTCTTCGCCACGTAACGACCGGCGTAGGCCGCCGAACGGTCAACCTTCGATGGATCTTTACCGGAGAACGCGCCGCCGCCGTGACGGGCCATGCCGCCGTAGCTGTCGACGATGATCTTGCGACCGGTCAGACCGCAGTCACCCACTGGGCCGCCAATGATGAACTGGCCAGTCGGGTTGATGTGGAACTGGGTGTCTTTGGTCAGCAGTTCGGCAGGCAACACGTGCTTGACGATCAGCTCCATCACGCCTTCGCGCAGGTCTTTGTACGACACTTCAGGGTTGTGCTGGGTCGACAGTACAACGGCGTCGATACCGACAACCTTGCCGCCTTCGTAACGGCAAGTCACTTGCGACTTGGCGTCCGGGCGCAGCCAAGGCAGCAGGCCGGATTTACGGGCTTCGGCCTGGCGCTGAACCAGCTGGTGCGAGAAGGTGATAGGTGCTGGCATCAGCACGTCGGTTTCGTTGCTGGCGTAGCCGAACATCAGGCCCTGGTCGCCGGCGCCCTGATCTTCAGGCTTGGCACGGTCAACACCCTGGTTGATGTCAGGGGACTGCTTGCCGATGATGTTCATCACACCGCAAGTGGCGCCGTCGAAGCCGACATCGGAGCTGTTGTAGCCGATGTCCAGAATGACGTTACGCACGATTTCTTCCAGGTCGACCCAGGCCGACGTGGTGACTT
Source organism: Pseudomonas sp. BF-RE-22 (assembly GCF_019956155.1). NCBI lineage: Bacteria > Pseudomonadati > Pseudomonadota > Gammaproteobacteria > Pseudomonadales > Pseudomonadaceae > Pseudomonas > Pseudomonas sp. BF-RE-22. The sequence continues at coordinate 61,287 of NZ_JAHBDD010000055.1, forward strand.
CACCTGCGATGATTGCCACGCCGGTTTTTACCAGCGTTTCGCACGCCACACGGGCGAACTTGTCTTCAGCAATGATGGCGTCCAGCACCGCATCGGAAATCTGGTCGGCGATTTTGTCCGGATGCCCTTCGGACACGGACTCGGAGGTGAAGAGGGAGTATTCGCTCATCTCGATTTTTTCCTGAATTTACCGATGGTGAGTGTCGCCAGTCGGTCGCTGAAAATGGCGGACCTGAATCTGGAAACCATTACGTAAGCCTACATAGAGGCTTTCCCCGGGAACGAGTCCCGCAGCGGTGGCCCAACGGGCCAGATCGTCCTGTTCAAACCCCAACCAGAGATCACCGCAGGCCTCCCTGGCCCAACTCTGGTTGTGGCTACATAACTCTGTCACGAGCAGGCTACCGCCCGGTTGCAGCAATTTGGCCATGTGCTTGAGCGCATCGGCCGGCGCGGCAAAGTGGTGCAGCACCATGTTCAGTACAACGCAATCGGCCTTGAGGCTTACGCCATTCAATGCATCGGCCAGTTGCAGGCTGACGTTAGCCAGCGTTTCACGTTCGCAGACCTGCCGCGCCAATTCGAGCATCGCCTGGCTGTTGTCCAGCGCGGTGACGTGAGTGAAGCGGCGCGCCAGTTCCGGCAGAAAAGCACCGTCGCCAGGGCCGACTTCGATGGCCGTGGCGCCTTCGCTGAAGCTCAGTTTATCGAGCAAGGCCACCACGCTTTCGCGGTACTGCGGCAGGCCGGCAATCAGGTCTTGCTGGGCGCGAAACTTCTCCGCGACCCGTGAGAAAAAGTCTTGGCTGGCCGCTGCACGTTGCCCGTGGACCTGACCGATCCGCGACTGCACATCGGCAGGCAGGGTCAGGTTGTCCACTTCTTCGAGCAGCGCGGCGTGCAACTTGCCGCCGAGCAGGTCGGTGTGGGGCAGGGCGCGACGGTAGAAAATCGCGTTGCCTTCACGGCGCGTCGCCACCAGATCGGCCTGGGCCAGTACCTTGAGGTGATGACTCATGCCCGACTGGCCAATACCGAAGATCTGCGCCAGCTCGAGTACGCCAAACGAGTCGTTGGCCAGCGCGCGCAATACATTCAGCCGCAGAGGATCGCCACCGGCCTTGCACAGGGCCGCCAGCTCATCGCACTCGTCATGTTGAATGGAAGGCACGCGTAAATTCATAGGGCCAGCAGTCTAGTGACGGTCAGAAAGTACCGCAAGAGCAATATCAAAAAGTTTTGATATTGCTCGATGGGTGGCACTTCTGATGACTTGTTCCACTCTACAAACGAATAGCAGAAAGGTTTCACCAGCCGAAACCGTCTTTATCCATTGGAAAAACGCCTTCAGATGACTATCTGTCATTGCCGCGAGGCATGCCTGTGAGGGAAAATGCTCGCCTTTTTTCCGTTTCGTTTTATTCAAACCCTAGGAGATCAGCGATGCCCAGCCGTCGTGAGCGTGCCAACGCCATTCGTGCCCTCAGCATGGATGCCGTGCAAAAAGCCAACAGCGGCCATCCCGGTGCCCCGATGGGTATGGCGGATATCGCCGAAGTACTTTGGCGTGACTACCTGAAGCACAACCCGAGCAATCCATCGTTCGCCGACCGTGACCGCTTCGTGCTGTCCAACGGCCACGGCTCGATGCTGATCTACTCGCTGCTGCACCTGACCGGCTACGACTTGTCGATCGATGACCTGAAGCAATTCCGTCAACTGCACAGCCGCACCCCGGGTCACCCGGAACTCGGCTACACCCCGGGCGTTGAAACCACCACCGGTCCACTGGGCCAGGGTCTGGCCAACGCCGTGGGTTTTGCCCTGGCTGAAAAAGTCCTGGCGGCGCAGTTCAACCGTCCAGGCCACAACATCGTTGACCACCACACCTACGTGTTCCTGGGTGATGGCTGCATGATGGAAGGCATTTCCCACGAAGTCGGCTCGCTCGCCGGTACTTTGGGCCTGGGCAAACTGATCGCCTTCTACGATGACAACGGCATCTCCATCGACGGCGAAGTCGAAGGCTGGTTCACCGATGACACGCCGAAGCGTTTCGAAGCCTACAACTGGCAGGTGATCCGCAACGTCGACGGTCATGATCCTGAAGAGATCAAAATCGCCATCGAGACCGCTCGCAAAAGCGCGCAGCCGACCCTGATCTGCTGCAAGACCACCATCGGTTTCGGTTCGCCGAACAAGCAAGGTAAAGAAGACTGCCACGGCGCCCCATTGGGTGACGCGGAAATCGCACTGACCCGTACTGCTTTGAAGTGGAACCACGGTCCGTTCGAAATCCCGGCCGACATCTACGCCGAGTGGGACGCCAAGGAAGCCGGCCGCGCTGCCGAAGCCGAGTGGGACCAGCGTTTCGCTGCCTACTCCGCCGCTTTCCCGACCGAAGCGAACGAACTGATTCGTCGTCTGAGCGGTGATCTGCCGGCCGACTTCACCGAGAAAGCCGATGCTTATATCGCTGAAGTCGCTGCCAAAGGCGAAACCATCGCCAGCCGTAAAGCCAGCCAGAACGCTCTCAACGCGTTCGGCCCGCTGCTGCCTGAGTTCCTCGGCGGCTCCGCTGACCTGGCCGGTTCCAACCTGACCCTGTGGAAAGGCTGCAAAGGCGTCACGGCTGAAGACGCCAGCGGCAACTACATGTACTACGGCGTACGCGAGTTCGGCATGACCGCCATCATGAATGGCGTTGCCTTGCACGGCGGCCTGGTGCCTTACGGCGCGACCTTCCTGATGTTCATGGAATACGCCCGCAACGCTGTGCGCATGTCGGCCTTGATGAAGCAGCGCGTGATCCACGTCTACACCCACGACTCCATCGGTCTGGGCGAAGACGGCCCGACTCACCAGCCTATCGAGCAACTGGCCAGCCTGCGCTGCACGCCAAACCTCGACACCTGGCGTCCAGCCGACGCCGTGGAATCGGCGGTGAGCTGGAAATGCGCACTGGAGCGCAAGGACGGTCCTTCGGCCTTGATCTTCTCGCGTCAGAACCTGCAGCACCAAACCCGCAACGCGATTCAGATCGAAGAGATCTCCCGTGGCGGTTACGTGTTGAAGGACTGTGCAGGCGAGCCTGATCTGATCCTGATCGCCACCGGTTCCGAAGTCGGCCTGGCGGTTCAGGCTTATGACAAGCTGACCGAGCAGGGTCGTAAAGTACGCGTCGTTTCGATGCCGTGCACCAGCGTGTTCGATGCCCAGGACGCCGACTACAAGCAATCGGTCCTGCCGTTGCAGGTCAGCGCCCGTATCGCCATCGAAGCCTCTCACGCGGACTACTGGTACAAGTACGTGGGCCTGGAAGGTCGCGTCATCGGCATGACCACCTACGGCGAGTCGGCGCCTGCGCCAGCCTTGTTCGAAGAGTTCGGCTTCACCCTGGAAAACATCCTGGGTCAGGCTGAAGAGCTGCTGGAAGACTGATCCAGAAGTTGCGTTATCGGGGCTGACGCCTTCGCGGGCAAGCCTCGCTCCTACAAGGGATAGCGTTGTTGGCAGAATTGGGGTCATCCCGATCCTCAACAATCGCAAACCTGTAGGAGCGAGGCTTGCCCGCGAAGACGGCAGGCCTGGCGACTACATTCCCAAGCGTCATCGAGAACCCCCATGCCTCAACCGCGTCCCTACAAAGTTGCACTCAACGGCTACGGCCGGATTGGTCGTTGCGTCTTGCGTGCGTTGTTTGAGCGAGGCTCGGCGGCCGGGTTTGAAATTGTCGCGATCAACGATCTGGCGGACATGGCCAGCATCGAATACCTGACACGCTTCGACTCCACGCACGGGCGTTTTCCCGGCGAGGTGAAGGTCGACGGCGATTGTCTGCATATTAATGGCGACTGCGTGAAGGTCCTGCGCAGTGCCACCCCCGAAGGCATCGATTGGGCGTCCCTGGGCGTCGATCTGGTGCTGGAGTGCTCCGGCGCTTACCACACCCGTGAAGATGGCCAGCGTTTCCTCGACGCCGGCGCGCCACGCGTGCTGTTTTCCCAGCCGATGGCCAGCGAGGCGGATGTCGACGCCACCATCGTCTACGGCGTGAACCAGGATTGCCTGACCGGCGACGAGTTGCTGGTGTCCAACGCATCCTGCACCACCAACTGCGGCGTACCGCTGTTGCGCCTGCTGGATCAGGCCATCGGCCTGGAATACGTGTCGATCACCACCATCCACTCGGCGATGAACGATCAGCCGGTGATCGACGCCTATCACCACGAAGACCTGCGCCGTACGCGTTCGGCGTTTCAGTCTGTGATTCCGGTGTCCACTGGTCTGGCGCGTGGCATCGAACGCCTGTTGCCGGAACTTGCCGGGCGAATTCAGGCCAAAGCCGTGCGGGTGCCGACGGTGAACGTGTCCTGCCTCGACATTACGATGCAGACCGTGAGCGATACCGACGCCACCGAGGTCAACCGGATTCTGCGCGAGGCTGCCACCAGCGGCCCGCTCAAAGGCCTGCTGGCCTACACCGAGCTGCCCCACGCAAGTTGTGATTTCAACCATGACCCACATTCGGCGATCGTCGATGCCAGTCAGACCCGAGTTTCCGGCCCACGGCTGGTGAACATCCTGGCCTGGTTCGACAACGAATGGGGTTTTGCCAACCGAATGCTGGACGTTGCAGAACACTATCTGCAAACAGCAACTTCAAAAAAACCGTAGGAAGTGCGACCCATGACCGTGTTGAAGATGTCCGACCTCGATCTGCAAGGTAAGCGCGTATTGATCCGCGAAGACCTCAACGTCCCAGTCAAGGACGGTGTTGTCACCAGCGATGCGCGAATCCTGGCCTCGCTGCCGACCATCAAGCTGGCCCTGGAAAAAGGCGCGGCCGTGATGGTCTGCTCGCACCTTGGCCGTCCGACTGAAGGCGAGTTCTCGGCCGAGAACAGCCTCAAGCCTGTCGCTGACTACCTGAGCAAGGCCCTGGGCCGCGAAGTGCCGCTGGTTGCCGATTACCTGGGCGGCGTTGACGTCAAGGCCGGCGACATCGTGCTGTTCGAAAACGTGCGCTTCAACAAGGGCGAGAAAAAGAACGCTGACGAACTGGCCCAGCAATACGCCGCCCTGTGCGACGTGTTCGTGATGGACGCCTTCGGCACCGCTCACCGCGCCGAGGGTTCGACCCACGGCGTGGCCAAGTTCGCCAAAGTCGCGGCCGCGGGCCCGTTGCTGGCCGCTGAACTGGACGCACTGGGTAAAGCCCTGGGCGCTCCGGCTCAACCAATGGCAGCCATCGTTGCCGGCTCCAAGGTCTCGACCAAACTCGACGTGCTGAACAGCCTGAGCCAGATCTGCAACCAGCTGATCGTCGGCGGCGGCATTGCCAACACCTTCCTGGCCGCAGCCGGTCACCCGGTCGGCAAGTCCCTGTACGAACCGGACCTGCTGGACACCGCTCGCGCCATCGCCGCCAAAGTCAGCGTGCCGCTGCCAGTCGACGTGGTGGTCGCCAAGGAATTTGCTGAAAGCGCCGCTGCGACCGTCAAGCTGATCGCCGATGTGGCGGCAGACGACATGATCCTGGACATCGGCCCACAGACAGCGGCGAATTTCGCCGAGCTGCTGAAGTCGTCCAAGACCATTCTTTGGAACGGCCCGGTTGGCGTGTTCGAATTCGACCAGTTCGGTAACGGCACCAAAGTCTTGGCCCAGGCCATCGCTGAAAGCTCGGCGTTCTCCATCGCGGGCGGCGGCGACACCCTGGCGGCCATTGATAAATATGGCGTAGCGGATCAGATCTCCTACATTTCTACCGGCGGCGGCGCATTCCTCGAATTCGTCGAAGGCAAAGTGTTGCCGGCCGTAGAAGTCCTGGAAAGTCGGGCCAAGGCCTGAGGTCGCTGATTTGACCAGGCAAAGGAGTGTTCAGATGGTCAAGACGCTAGCGCTGTTGATCGTCGCCGGTTCACTGGCGGCTTGCGGGAGTAACCCGAAGGCCGCACCGGAACCTGCGCCGCAATCGGTACAAAAAAGCTGCTACCAGGCTGACTGGCAAGCGGAAACCAACCCGGTGCTCAACAAGCGTTCCGGGCCTGATGGCCTGGACAAATACGAAACACAGACCCCCGCCAAGGAACATGGTTGTCCTTGACGGGTCTGACTCCTTACTCAGGGCTGGCAGCGTGCGCCGTCAGTCGAGGAACACGGATGAAAGGTTTTATCGCCATTACGGCGCTGGTGCTGCTGGCAGGTTGCTCGAATTTTGACCTGTTCAAGCCGGCCCAATCGACGGACAGCTGGGCCACCTGGACCTGCGACAGCCAGGCCAAAGTGGTCTGGCGCTACACTGACGACAGCCACAAGGCCGTCGATGTGCGCCTCGGCGGGGCCGATCAGGTCTATCGCCTGAAGCTTGAGCCGGGCGCCGAAGGTTCGCTGTACAGCAACGACATGCTGGCGTTTCACATAAAAGGTGAGGAAGGCCTGGTTTACTGGGTCGCCACCAACGATTTGATCGGCCGCGGTTGTAAAGCCGAGTAATTGAAGGCTTGTGCCAAGCCTGTAGGAGCGAAGCTTGCTCGCGAAGAGGGCGCCACATTCAACGCATGTGGTGTCAGTTAAACCGCTTTCGCGAGCAAGCTTCGCTCCTACAGGGTTTCTGCGTAATACCGAATGAGCGGACTGGATTAACCCCCGATCTGCAATAACTTGAATAGCCGCCGCCGCTCCGGCAGGCTGGCACGATTAACGACCCAAACCGGGAGAGACACACACAATGGCACTTATCAGCATGCGCCAGATGCTGGACCACGCAGCCGAGTTCGGCTACGGCGTTCCAGCCTTCAACGTCAACAACCTTGAGCAGATGCGCGCCATCATGGAAGCCGCTGACAAGACTGACTCCCCGGTGATCGTCCAGGCGTCGGCCGGTGCTCGCAAATACGCCGGCGCACCGTTCCTGCGTCACCTGATCCTGGCAGCCATCGAAGAATTCCCGCACATCCCGGTGTGCATGCACCAGGACCACGGCACCAGCCCTGACGTCTGCCAGCGCTCCATCCAGCTGGGCTTCAGCTCGGTGATGATGGACGGCTCCCTCGGTGAAGACGGCAAGACGCCGACCGACTACGACTACAACGTTCGTGTTACCCAACAAACCGTCGCCATGGCTCACGCCTGCGGCGTTTCGGTAGAAGGCGAGCTGGGCTGCCTGGGTTCGCTGGAAACCGGCATGGCCGGTGAAGAAGACGGCATCGGCGCTGAAGGCGTTCTGGATCACAGCCAGATGCTGACCGACCCGGAAGAAGCTGCCGACTTCGTCAAACGCACTCAAGTTGACGCCCTGGCCATCGCCATCGGCACCAGCCACGGCGCGTACAAGTTCACCAAGCCGCCTACCGGCGACGTACTGGCCATCGACCGCATCAAAGAAATCCACAAGCGCATCCCGAACACCCACCTGGTAATGCACGGTTCGTCTTCGGTTCCGCAAGAGTGGCTGGCGATCATCAACCAGTACGGCGGCGACATCAAAGAAACCTACGGCGTACCGGTTGAAGAAATCGTCGAAGGCATCAAGCACGGCGTGCGCAAGGTCAACATCGACACCGACCTGCGCCTGGCATCCACCGGTGCGATGCGTCGCCTGATGGCCACCAACCCGAGCGAATTCGATCCGCGTAAGTTCTTCGGCGCGACTGTCACTGCAATGCGTGATGTGTGTATCGCTCGCTACGAAGCCTTCGGTACTGCCGGCAACGCTTCGAAGATCAAAGCGATTTCGCTGGAAGGCATGTATCAGCGTTATCTGAAAGGTGAGTTGAACGCCAAGGTTAACTAAGCCTTCAGCGTTTGAATTGCACAAAAAACCCGCCGAGAGGCGGGTTTTTTTATGGGCGATGACTCTTGGTTGAATGCGGTCATTGTAGGAGTGAGCCTGCTCGCTCCCACAGGTTCTGCCGTGATTCACATCACTTATCGTGATCAATATCCAGTTTGCTAAATGTCACCTTACCGCCTTCACTGGTGTACCCGGTGTTGTCCTGCACATACACCCCGGCCTTGAAGTACAGGGGTTTGACCCGCCACGTGGAGCTGATGTTGGTGTCCCACTGATAACCCGCGGCACTGATGCCCAGCGCACCACCAGGGCTGAGGTGGATGAGGTAGGAGAACTCCTGATCCAGCTTCACGCCAGTGGCGATGGTGATTACCCGGCCTACGTCGTCATCGGGGTGCATGCGCACTTTGGCGACGATGTTGCCGGTCTTGGTGGTGGTCTTGTACTGATACTCGACCTTCACCATGGGTTTCTGGCTTTCGTAGGCGTGGATCTGGCCGATGACGATTTTGCCGGAGCTCGGCACCTGGTTCACCGCCAGGGTGGCGCGCAGGGAGTTGTCGGCGTCCGGGTAGTACCAGTTTTTCAGGGTGCCGTTGCTGTAGGTTTCCCGTAGTTCGGTGCGCGGATATTTTGCGTTTTCGGTTTTTGTGCCGGTTACCGGGGCCCAGAAAAACAGGGTGCCGGTGTCGGAGTGGAAGTATTGATCCTTGAACCCATTCACCAGTTTGGCCGTTTCAACGGTGTACGGCGGGTTACCGACGGGAACGCTGAGGTTCCAGGATGCGAGATCGATCATAGGCAAAGCTTCCACGAATTTTTGCGGCACGGACGTACCAGAAGCTCTAGCACGCGCCTTTGGGGGCGGTCTTTATAAGCGTAGAAGGCTATTTTGTTAACGTCTGTCTGACAAATGGATGACGTCAAAATCCTGTTAAAAGGCCATCTTTCCCGGTTTTAGCGGGCTGTAGAGGCGACCGTTAGTCGGGCAATGAACCCTTTAGTTAAATGATGGCGTACTGATATCTTCTGCTTTCGCGAATCCCGGTCTAGAGTGAAGACGTAATATTTGTCCGGTTTTCACGAGAAACCGGCCTGACGCCCCGACATAGAGAAGCAGCATGGAATGCGCGCAACCCACGCCAGCCGAAGGCAGCTCAACCCTTTTAATCGTCGATGATTACCCTGAAAACCTGATCAGCATGCGCGCGTTGCTGCAGCGCCAGGACTGGCAGGTCATTACTGCTGCGTCCGGTTTCGAAGCCCTCGGCCTTTTGCTCGAACACGATATCGACCTGGTGCTGCTGGATGTGCAGATGCCGGGCATGGATGGCTTTGAAGTGGCGCGCCTGATGCGCGGCAGTCAGCGCACCCGTCTCACGCCGATCATTTTCCTCACCGCCAACGAACAGTCCCAGGATGCCGTGATCAAGGGCTACGCCAGTGGTGCGGTGGATTACCTGTTCAAACCGTTCGACCCGCAGATTCTCAAGCCCAAAGTCCAGGCGCTGCTGGAGCATCAGCGCAATCGCCGGGCGTTGCAGCGCCTGAGCCACGATCTGGAGGTCGCACGCGCCTTCAACGCCTCGGTGCTGGATAACGCCGCGGAAGGCATCCTGGTGGTCGGCGAGGACGGTTTGATCCGCTTTGCCAACCCGGCGATGTCGCGACTGCTCAACGCCACGGTGCAAGACCTGCAAGGCAAAGAGTTTCTGGATTACCTGCAAAAGCCACATATTCCGGTCTGGGCCGATTCAGAACTGCTGGCCGGTTACAAACGCGGCGAAACCCTGCGCCTGCACGATGCGCTATTGCGTACAGCGCCGGGCCAGCAGGTGCCTGTCGCACTTTCATGCGCGCCATTGCCAACCGAGCAACACGCGATGGTGGTGACGGTGCTCGACATGTCGGTGGTGCGTCATCTGCATCAGCAGCTGGAATTCCAGGCGGTGACCGACCCGTTGACCGGCCTGCTCAATCGCCGTGGTTTCTATCAGACCGTGGAAAACCTGCTGCTGCGCGGTGAGCGTAACGACAGCGCCTGGGTGTTGCTGTACCTCGACCTCGACGGTTTCAAACGGGTCAACGATTCCCTTGGTCACGATGCCGGTGACCGCGTGTTGCGCTGGGTGTCCGAACAGCTGAAGGCTTGCTTGCGACCCTTCGACATTCTGGCGCGCATGGGCGGCGATGAATTCACGGCGCTGCTCGATCTGGAGTTCCCCGAGCAAGCGGCCAAGATTGCCGAGAAGCTGATTGAGCGGGTGTCGATCTGTCAGCAGATCGATGGGCTGGATATCGCCCTCGGCGCCAGCATCGGCATCGCCACGTATCCGGATTGCGGGGCCAATCTCGATGGTTTGCTGCGAGCGTCCGACATCGCCATGTACGAAGCCAAGCGTGCCGGGCGTCAGCAATATCGCTTCTACGACCATGACATGAACGGTCGGGCGCGCTCACGGTTGATGCTCGAAGAAAGTGTGCGCACCGCCATCGAAAACCGCGATTTCAATCTGGTGTATCAACCGCAGGTGGCCATTGCCGGAGGGCAGATTCGCGGGTTCGAAGCCCTGCTGCGCTGGCAGCATCCGAGCGTCGGCGACGTGCCGCCGGGGCTGTTTTTGCCGTTGCTGGAAGAGGCGCGGTTGATCAGTCGCCTGGGCAGCTGGATTTATCATCGTGGCGCCGGGCAACGCAAAGCCTGGGAAACCTTGTTTGCCGAAGACTTGGTGCTGGGCGTCAGCTTGAGCAGTACACAGTTCGGCATGCCCAACCTGGTCACCGAGTTGCGTCAGGTGCTGGAGCGCCATGGCTTGCAGGCGCGGCATCTGGAGGTCGAGGTCACGGAAGAGGCCTTGATGCACAACCCCGATGAAACCCGCAAACAACTGCGCCTGCTGCGCAATCTGGGGGTGCGGGTGGCGCTGGATGATTTTGGCTCCGGGCCGTGCTCGTTGTCGCATCTGCGGGACCTGGAACTGGACACGCTCAAGCTTGACCGGCATGTGATCGCCCGGTTGCCGGACTCCTCGCGGGATGCGGCGTTGGTGCGCAATGTGATCGACCTGTGCAAGCAGTACGGGATGCTGGTGATCGCCGAAGGCGTGGAAACCATCGCGCAATATGAATGGCTGCAAGCCAATGGTTGCGAGTACGTGCAAGGTTTTCTGGTGGCGCGGCCGATGATGGCCGAGGACGTCGGCGACTTTGTGCGGCCGTTCGACTGGAGCACGTTGGTCGACTGAATTCGCTACACTGGCGGCCTTTCAGTAATTGATGTTGCCTATCCCGATGACCGCGTTGAAATACCTTCAGGCCTATCCCGTAGAGTTGCAGGACCAGGTGCGCTGGCTGATCACCGAAGGTCGGCTGGGCGATTACCTGGACAAGCGCTACCCGCAAAAGCACGACGTGCAGAGTGACAAGGCGCTGTATGCCTATGCCCTGGACCTCAAGCAGGAATACCTGCGTAACGCCCCGGCCATCGACAAAGTGTTGTTCGACAACCGTCTGGACCTGACCCACCGCGCCCTCGGCCTGCACACCACGATCTCGCGGGTGCAGGGCGGCAAACTCAAGGCCAAGAAAGAAATTCGCGTGGCCTCGCTATTCAAGGAAGCGCCTTGCGAGTTTCTGAAGATGATCGTGGTGCATGAGCTGGCGCACTTCAAGGAATCGGATCACAACAAGGCGTTCTACAAGCTGTGCGAACACATGTTGCCGGGGTATCACCAGGTCGAATTCGATTTGCGGGTGTACCTGACGTGGCGGGAAATGCAGTAGCCAAGGAGTGTGTGGATGGACGTGAGCAAGACCAAGAGCAGTTTCTATCGCCGTTTATACGTGGCGTACCTGATCGACAGTGGGCTGGCCAGCAGCGTCCCGGCATTGACCGACGTGACCGGCATGCCCCGGCGCACGGCGCAGGACACCATTGCGGCGTTGGCGGATCTGGATATCGTTTGCGAGTTCGAGCAGGAAGAGGGCGCGCGCAATCATGCGGGGCGCTATCGGATTCGCGAGTGGGGAGCGATTGATCGGGGATGGATCGAGCGGAATCTGCGGCAGATTAAAGCGGTGTTGGAATATCCCTAGCTCCTGCGGTGTTTGATCTGGCGCCTTCGCGGGCAAGCCTCGCTCCTACAAGGGCAGAGCAAATCCTGTAGGAGCGAGGCTTGCCCGCGAAGAGGCCCTCAAGAACGACGCATCCCGATATGCGGAATACCATCTTCCACGTATTCCTCACCCGCCACGACAAACCCGTACCGCCCGTAATACCCCTGCAAATGCGCCTGCGCCGACAGATAAACCGGCACATCAGGCCAACGCTTCGCAGCCTGCTTCAACGCCAGGGCGATCAGCTCATGACCCAACCCTTTGCCGCGCGCCTGCGGGGCGGTAAGCACCCGGCCGATCACCACATCGCCGCCCTGTAATTCCGGGTCGAGCAAGCGCAGGTACGCCACCAGCCGATCGCCTTCCCAGGCCATCAAGTGGCAGGTGTCACCCTCCAGATCCTGGCCGTCCACGTCCTGATAGACGCATTTCTGCTCCACAACGAAAACCTCTGAGCGCAACTGCAGAATGGCGTACAGCTGCTCTTTGCCCAGATCACTGTGGTGCTTGCAGATCCAATCGATTGTCATCTTCACATTCCGTCTACCTAGTCGCTCCGATACTAATCGCCTGGGCGAAAGATGTCTTTATGGCAGAGAAATCTGTGACAAAGGCCAAAATGCCATCATTCAATTCGCGCGGCGTTGTCTTCTTTGTGTAATCTGGGCTGAAGCGCTGTGCAGTGGCTTCGATGAGCTAATGTTGGTACCTGGGTTTCGCCGTTACGGGGCCTTGGAGTTTTGGCTGAAAACACGTCGGGCAGCCGCCCGCTAAGGATTTTCGAGCATGCCGCGATTGCATCGAGCTTTGGCCTTGATCGGATTGCTGTTGCTGACTCAGAGCGCGGCAGCGGAAAAGCTGCGACTGGTAGCCGATGCCTGGCCACCCTTTACTGATGCGACGCTGCTCAATGGCGGCCTGGCGACGGACATTGTCAGCACCGCGCTGGCGCGAGCCGGCTATGCCAGTGACTTTGAACAGGTGCCCTGGGCACGTGCCCTGATGGGTGTGGGCGAAGGCCGTTACGATGTGCTGGTGAACGCCTGGTATACCGAGGAGCGCACCAGGCTCGGCCGGTTTTCCGGCGAGTACCTGCTCAACCGCGTGCGCTTTCTCAAGCGCAAGGACGCACCGATCGAATACAACAACCTGCAGCAGCTGCACACCTACCCGATTGCAGTGGTACGCGGTTACGCCTATTCACCGGCGTTCGATGAGGACGCCTCGCTGCAGAAGGTCCCGGTGCACAGCTTCGCCATGGCCGTGCGCATGGTCGCTGCCGATCGGGTCAAGCTGACGCTGGAAGACGAATACGTCGCGCGTTATTACCTGGCCCGGGAGTCCGCCAAGGTGCGCAATGCCGTGGAGTTCCTGCCCAAGCCGTTGAGCGAGAACAGCCTGCACATTCTGGTCAGCCTGAAAAATCCGCACCACGAAGAGATCGTGGCCAGTTTCGACCGTGAGATTGCGGAGATGAAAGCGGATGGCAGTTATGAGCAGTTGATGAAGCAGCACGGGATGTAGTTTTTGCGGGATGGCTGATGACCCCTTCGCGGGCAAGTCGGATCGCCGCACCGCTCGCTCCTACAGGATTCGCGGCGATACTTGTAGGAGCGAGGCTTGCCCGCGAAGAGGCCGGCCCACTCACCACACATCTCAATCCTCGCCGGTGTCCTTGATCAAATGCGCCGCCAACGTCCGTAACGGCCCCAACTGCCGGCAGATCAACGCCAACTGCGTCTGCACCAATCGCTGCCCTTCATCGATCTCATCCGGCATCTGCTCCAGCTCATTGGCCAGCGCCTCTTCCTCATCACTCTGAATCGCAATCGGCAGTTTGCTCGCCAACCCTTGAGCGATTTCATCGATGCTCGCCGCCAGTTTCACGCCGGCCCCTTCGATCAATTGTTCGCGCACGTCCGCCGGCAGTTGGGTTTCACGGTGTGCACCCAGTCCTGACAAATAGCTGAGCAAGGTGTGCGACAACACCAGGAAGCGGAACCCGACATCCGCCTCCTTACGGAAATGCCCCGGCTCCATCAGCATGTTGGCGAGCGTGGTCGAGAGCGCCGCATCGGCGTTGTGTGCGTTGCGCCGGGCCAGGCGATAAGCCAGGTCGTCGCTCTTGCCGGCGGCGTATTGCTGCATGATCTGGCGCAGGTAAATGCTGTTGCAGGTGAGGGTGTTGGCCAACACTTTGTTCAAGCGTCGGCCCTGCCAGTCCGGCAGGAACAGGAACACCGCCAGGCCGGCGATCAGGCTGCCGAGCAAGGTATCGAACAGGCGCGGCAGGAACAGGCCGTAACCGTCGCCGACCTGGTTGAAGCAGAACAGCACCATCAGCGTGATCGCGGCCGTGGCCAGGGTGTAGCGGGTGGTACGGTTGATAAAGAACACCACGCCGGCGGCGATGGCGAAGCACGACTGGATCAGCGGATTCGGGAACAGATCGAACAGCGCCCACGCCACGGTCAGGCCGATGGCGGTGCCGATGATCCGCTGACCGAGCTTGCGGCGGGTCGCGCCGTAGTTCGGTTGGCAGACGAACAGCGTGGTGAGGATGATCCAGTAACCCTGCGACGGGTGAATCAAATGCACCATGCCGTAGCCGATGCTCAATGCCAGGGGCAAACGCAGGGCATGGCGGAACAGCAGCGAGGTCGGCGTCAGCTGCGTGCGCAAGCGAATCCACACATCCTTGAGGCTGCGTGGCGAACGGTCGAGCAGGCTGCTGTCGGTGGCGTCGGCGAGGGCGTCGGGGTTGCTCGCATCGCTGAGCAAGCGGTCGAGGGTGCCGAGGTTGGCGGCCAGGGCGCGCAAGGAGCGCAGCAGTCCGCGCCAGGCCGGGTTGCTCTGGATGCGCAGGTGTTCGAGGGACGCGTGCAGGTCGCTGAGGGCTTCGGCAAAGCTGGCGTCATAGATGAATGGCTGACGCATCTGGATCGATTCCGCCAGCGCTCGGCAAGCCTTGCCCTGTTGGCGCAGCAGGCGCTGACAGCGGAACAGCACGTCGCTGTGGAAAAAGGCGTCGGCCAGCGCGTTGTACGGATAGTGCGAGGAGCTGGCGCGCTCGTGGATGTCCTGAGCGAGGAAGTAGAGCTTCAGGTAACGGCTGACTTTCGAGCCCGGTCGACCGTTGCCGACCCGGTGCAGAATGATTTCCTTGGCAGCGTTCAGGGCTGCCACGACCCGACCGTTCTGCTGGGCCAGTTCCAGTCGGCGCGCTTCCACGTCCATCTGCCGGATCGGCTCGAACAGCGACGATTTCAGCTTCAGGTAAAAGCCCAGTTCGCGGAACAACCGCGCCAGGCTCTGCTGCACCGGCTGGTTGGAAAACATCGCCTGCCACAACACCGAAAGCAAACCGTACCAGGCCGCGCCGGCCACCAGCAGCACCGGCTCGTGCCAGAAGTCGGTCACTGCGCCGCCGCGCTGGTCCACGCCGATCATGGTGTAGACCGACAGAATCAACGTCGCCGAGGCAATCGCGCCATAACGTTCGCCGAGCGCACCGAGCATGGTCAGGCAGAAAGCGGCCAATGCGAAAGCGATGATGAACAGGACGGGGTAGGGGAACAGCAGTTCGACGGACAGGGCCGCGACGATGAAGCAAACCAGCGTCACGGCCAGCGAATTGAGGCGGCCCTGCCAGCTGTCGTCGGTTTCGGCCAGGGCGCTGGCGATGATCCCCAGGAACAACGGGATCAGCAGCCCCATTTCATCCTGATACCAACACAGCGCCATGCTGCCGGTCAGGGCGATGAACACCCGCACGCTGTAACTGAATTTATCCAGCGCCCAGAGGCGACGCAGGGACTGACGAAAAGGGGTCGATGGCATGAAGTGCGAGGGCCTTCCGAGGCAATGACGCTAAATTGAGCCAGTAATGACGCCGACGCAATGGCGCCGATCACATCTGACAGCAAAATCTGTTCCTTAAGTTCTATGTCGTCTGTCGGGACGCCTTCGCGGGCAAGCCTCGCTCCTACAGGTTTTGCGCCACCTGAAAACTGGCATATCACCTGTAGGAGCGAGCGGGCGGCGTTCCGACTTGCCCGCGAAGAACGATAACGCGGTACGTCAGACGAATTGCGCGGCGGCGTACCCGGAGGCCCACGCCCACTGGAAGTTGAAACCGCCCAGATGCCCGGTCACGTCGAGCACTTCGCCGATGAAGTACAGCCCGGGGCTTTTCAGCGATTCCATGGTCTTGGACGAGACTTCGTTGGTGTCGACACCGCCCAAGGTCACTTCGGCGGTGCGGTAGCCTTCGGTCCCGGCCGGCACCACTTTCCAGCTCGCCAGCTTCTCGGCGATGTCGGCAATTTCCGCGTGGGTGTATTGCTTCATCGGTTTGGAGACGAACCAGTTGTCCGCCAGCAGGTTGGCCATCTTCTTGGTGAAAATTTCGCCGAGCAGGGTTTTCAACTCGCTGTTGGGGCGTTCGGCCTGCTGCTGTTGCAGCCAGCTCGGTACATCGTGATCCGGCATCAGGTTGATCTCTACCGGGTCGCCGGATTCCCAGAACGAGGAAATCTGCAAAATCGCCGGACCGCTGAGGCCGCGATGGGTAAACAGGATGTTCTCGCGAAAGCTCTGATCGTTGCAGCTCACCAGGCAATCCACCGACGTACCGGACAGTTCGGTGCAAAGCTCTTTGAGCTGATCAGTGATGGTGAAGGGCACCAGGCCGGCGCGGGTCGGCAGCAGTTCGTGGCCAAACTGCTTCGCGACCTGGTAACCGAAACCGGTGGCGCCGAGCGTCGGGATCGACAGGCCGCCCGTGGCGATCACCAACGATTCACAGGTGATCTGGCCCAGTGTGGTGTCCAGCAGATAGCCGCTTTCCAGCTTCTCGATGGTCTGGATCGACGTGTCCAGGTGCAGGCTGACGCCAACCTGATCGCACTCGTTGAGCAGCATTTCGAGGATGTCGCTGGATTTGTTATCGCAGAACAACTGGCCGAGTTTCTTCTCGTGGTACGGCACGCCGTGCTTGGCGACCATGCCGATGAAATCCCACTGCGTGTAGCGCGCCAGTGCGGATTTGCAGAAGTGTTCGTTCTGCGAGAGAAAATTGCCCGGTTCGGTGTACATGTTGGTGAAATTGCAGCGGCCACCGCCCGACATCAGGATTTTCTTGCCGGCCTTGTTCGCGTGGTCGAGCAACATCACCTTGCGCCCGCGCCCGGCGGCGGTCAGCGCACACATCAACCCTGCGGCGCCAGCGCCAATGATCACGACTTCGGTAGAGCGCAAAACGGTGTCCTCACATAAATCTCGGAGCCAGCCTATATCTGTAGGAGCGAGGCTTGCCCGCGAAGAACGATAACGCGGAGAGTCAGGTAAACCGAGTTTTCGTTCTTCGCGGGCAAGCCTCGCTCCTACAGGGGCAGTGTTGTTCTTACAAGATACGAACGCGCAGCGAGCGGCCTTTGATCTTGCCGTCGTTCAGGCGTTGCACTGCCTGCTTGGCAACTGCGCGTTCCACGGCAACGAACGCCTGGAAGTCGAAAATCGCGATCTTGCCAACCTGCGCGCCCGGAATCCCTGCATCGCCAGTCAATGCACCCAGAATATCGCCCGGACGCACTTTGTCTTTACGGCCAGCGCCGATGACCAACGTGCTCATTTGTGGCAGCAACGGACCACCGCCCTGGGACTTGAGGTTGTCCAGCTGATCCCAGCTCAACGGCGACTTCTGCAGTTGCTCGATGGCCTGGGCGCGGTGCGCTTCGGACGGGGCGACCAGGCTGATCGCGATGCCTTTTTCACCGGCGCGGCCAGTACGGCCAACGCGGTGAATGTGGATTTCCGAATCACGCGCCAGTTCGACGTTGATCACCATGTCCAGCGCATCGATGTCCAGACCACGAGCGGCGACGTCGGTGGCAACCAGTACCGAAGTACTGCGGTTGGCAAACATCGTCAGCACCTGGTCGCGATCACGTTGTTCCAGATCGCCGTGCAGGCCGACGGCGGAGATGCCTTTGGCGGTCAGGTGATCGACGGTTTCCTGAACCTGCTGCTTGGTGAAGCAGAAGGCCACGCAAGAGGCCGGGCGGTGATGCGCGAGGACTTTGACCACGGCGTCCATGCGCTCTTCCGGAGAGATCTCGTAGAAGCGCTGCTCGATCTGCGTGTCGTCGTGGAACGCCTCGGCCTTCACTTGCTGCGGGTTGCGCATGAACTTGGAGGCCAACTGCTTGATGCCCACCGGGTAAGTGGCGGAGAACAGCAGGGTCTGACGACGTTCCGGGCACTGGGCGATGATTTCTTCGATGGAGTCGTAGAAACCCATGTCGAGCATGCGGTCGGCTTCATCGAGGATCAGCGTGTTCAGGCCATGAAGCACCAGCGAACCCTTGCGCAGGTGCTGCTGGATACGACCCGGAGTGCCGACGATGATGTGCGCGCCGTGCTCCAGCGAGCCGATCTGCGGACCGAACGACACGCCGCCGCACAAGGTCAGGACCTTGATGTTGTCTTCGGCGCGGGCCAGGCGACGGATTTCCTTGGCAACCTGGTCAGCCAGTTCACGCGTTGGGCAAATGACCAGCGCCTGGCAGCCGAAGAAGCGCGGATTGATCGGGTTCAGCAGGCCGATGCCGAAGGCTGCGGTCTTGCCGCTGCCGGTCTTGGCCTGGGCGATCAGGTCCATCCCCTTGAGGATCACCGGCAAGCTTTGCGCCTGGATCGGCGTCATCTGGGCATAACCGAGGGAGTCGAGGTTAGCCAGCATGGCGGCGGACAGCGGCAAAGTATTAAAAGCGGTGGCGATGGTGGTCACGGGACTGGCCTGCAAAACAAAATGTCGCGCAGTGTACCAGTCCCATGGCCATTGGCCCTAAGGTTCGATGTGTTCTTCCGGACGCTTGACGCGCCGTCCGTCTTCTCTCGACAGCTGCGAGAAGATCGTCGCGGCCAGCATCGCCATGATTCCGACGGTCACAAACGTGAGTTGGAACGCGCCCAGCACCGTGTCCACGCCGTCGTTTCCGATCTCTGCCGTGAACCCGCCAAGCAGCGCACCGGCGCATGCAACGCCCAGGCTGAGGGACAATTGCGCGACCACCGATAGCAGGCTGTTGCCGCTGCTGGCGCTGGCGTCATCGAGGTCAATCAGGGTCACGGTGTTCATCGCGGTGAACTGCAACGAGTTGATCGCGCCGAGAATCGCCAGCATGCCCAGCAGCAGCCAGTACGGCGTCTGCTCGCTGACCAGGCCCATGCTTGCCAGCATCAGCCCCAGCGCCAGGGTGTTGCCGGTCAGCACAATGCGATAACCCAGGCGCTCGATCAGTGGCCGCGCCACCGACTTGGCGACCATCGCCGCCGCTGCCAGCGGCAGCATGCTCATCCCCGCCTGCGATGGCGAGTAGCCCAGCGCCACTTGCAGCAGCAACGGCACGAGGAAGGGCAGTGCGCCGCTGCCGAGACGGGCGAACAGGTTGCCGAGGATGCCGACGGCGAACGTGCGGGTCTTGAACAGCGACGGCGCGAACAGCGGATTGTCGATGTGCCCGGCCCGCAACCAGTACGCCGCCAGGCACGCCATGCCGCCGAACAGCAGCAACATCACGCGCAGGTGTGGCAGGTGCAGTTCGCCGAGGCCTTCCATGGCGATGGTGATCAGCACCATCGCTGCGCCAAACAGCAAAAAGCCGAGGCTGTCGAACCGTGTGCGCTCAGTGCCGCGCAGGTCTGGGATGAATTTCCACACCGCGTAGCAACCGACGACGCCGACCGGCAGGTTGATCAGGAAGATCCAGTGCCACGTCAGGTATTCCACCATCCAGCCGCCCATGGTCGGGCCGATCAACGGGCCAAGCAGGCCGGGAATGGTGATGAAACCCATGATCCGCACCAGTTCCGAGCGCGGGTAGGCCCGCAGCACCACCAGCCGCCCGACCGGCAGCATCAGCGCACCGCCCAGGCCCTGAATCACCCGGGCGCCGATCAGCATGCTCAGGCTGCTCGACAAGGCGCAGAGCAACGAGCCGAAGCTGAACAGCAGGATCGCACCGAAGAAGATTTTCTTGGTGCCGAAGCGGTCGGCGATCCAGCCCGAGGCGGGGATCAGCAACGCGACGGTGAGCATGTAGGCGATGATCACGCCCTGCATGCGCAGCGGGTCTTCCGCCAGATCGCGGGCCATGGCCGGCAGGGCGGTGTTGAGGATGGTCCCGTCGAGGGACTGCATGAAGAAGGCAATGGCGACGACCCACGGCAACCAGCGGGCGGTGACAGCGTCGAGAGGCGGGCGGTTGGGCATGGGACCTCTTGTCAGTGTGAATCTGATTAACCGTGGCGGCTTCTTCGCGGGCAAGCCTCGCTCCTACAAGGGTTTCGCTGTCCTTGTAGGAGCGAGGCTTGCCCGCGAAGCTTTTAGAGGGTCAACGTCAGGCGGCTGATCAGCGCGCCCGGCAACAGTGCCGATGCCGTGGCCCGCTGGCTGTAAGTGCTCGCCGACAGCAACAACTCACGCTCTTCGGTCAACGCTTCCAGCTGCGAACCCAGCAAACTGTAAGCACTGTCGTCAAAACGCATGGTGCTGACCGGCGCCTGTATCTCGCCATTCTCGACCCAGAACGTCGCAAACCGCGTCATGCCGGTCATGCGTGCCATCGGTTGGTCCGAGTAATTCAGGTACCAGAGGTTGCTGATGTACAAGCCCGTGCCCAGTTGCTTGAGGATCTCGGCATCGGCAAGCGCGCCTGGCGCCATGTTCAGCGCGGTCGGCGATTCACCGCCGCTGGCGCCGTTGGCCGTCAGGCCGTATTCGGCGGCACTGCGAGAGTCGACCAATTGCGCATCGGCCTTACCTTCGACGATCAGTTTCAGGTCGCTGCGTGGATAACCCTCGTCAGAAAATGCCGGGCTCAACGAACCGCTGACTTGCTCGTCAAGGGACACCAGCGGACTGAACGAATGGTCGCCCGCATAGAGTTTCTGCAACGGACTGCTTTTGCTGGCAATCGACTGCGCCGAAAAGCCACCCCAGGACAACATGCCCATGATTTCTTCCAGCGCGGCCGGTGCCAGGTAAGCGCGATACTGACCCGGTGCCAACGTACGCAGTGGCCGCCCCAGAAACTCAAGCTGCTCACGCGCCTGCTGGAAGCGCCGGGCAAACCCTTCGCTGTTCCAGTCATGGCCGGCGTAGCTGGCTTTCACCGCCTGGCCGTTTGCATGAAACAGGCTGAAGTCGAAGTTGAAGCTGTTGGCCTGATGCCAGCCGAACGCGCCTGAGGAACTGGCGAAACCGCGACTGATCGGGCCGGCGGCGTAGAAACCCACCAGATCCAGCCCTTCGGCGGCCCGGGTGATTTCGGCGACCACCTGCTCGGTGTCCGGCAGCGGATGCTCCTGCACATTCTTGCTTTGCCAGCCGGTGTAGTTGAGCAGCAAGTACGGATCCTGCGGTAGTAGCGGCAGGGTGTCGCGCAACTGTTGCAGGCCTTCGGCCAGACGCTGGGCGTCGACGTGCGCATCGCCCGACAGTGTGATGTCGAGGTCAGCGTGGCGTCCGTCGTTGATCAGCTTGAGACCGACGCTCGCCTGTTGCACCTGCCCGGCCTGCCGCACCTTGGCATGATTGAAACGCACGAAGGCCGACGATTCGGCGGCGTAGCTGAGGGTGAATTGCTCCGGTTCGCGAATCGCCTCGCGCAACCCGTTGACCAAGGCCTTGAACGAATCAGCCTGACTTTTTGAAGTGCTCATCAGGCGTCTCCCCCAAATACATCCACGTTGCTGAACACGCAGGCCGGTGATGCATGGCCGACACGGATCACCTGATTCGGTTCGCCCTTGCCGCAGTTCGGCGTGCCCAGAACCTTGAAGGTGCTGGCGTCGCCGACGGCGCTGAGGCTTTTCCAGAACTGCGCGGAAATCGCCCGGTAGTTCGGGTTTTTCACCACGCCTTTGAGTTCGCCGTTTTCGATCAACTGGCCCCATTCGCAGCCAAACTGGAACTTGTTGCGCGCATCGTCGATGGACCAGGAACGGTTGGTGCTCATCAAAATACCGTGCTCGATGTTGCCGATCAGTTGTTCCAGCGGCTGGTCGCCGGGCTCGATATTGAGGTTGGCCATGCGGTCGATCGGTGGGCGGTTCCAGCCGCAGGCACGGCTGTTGGCAACGCCGTCCATGCCCGCGCGGAACTGCGAAAGTGCACCGCCCAATGGGCGCAGGAGCAAGCCCTGCTTGATCAGGAATTGCTTGCTCGCGGCAGTGCCGTCGTCGTCATGACCGTAGCTGGCGAGCTGCTCGGGAATGTCCGGGTCGAAGGTGACGTTCAGCAGTTTCGAACCGTACTGCAAATGGCCGAAGTCTTCGGCCTTGACGAAACTGGTGCCGGCGTAATTGCGCTCGTCACCGAGGATGCGATCGAGTTCCAGCGGGTGACCGATGGATTCGTGGATCTGCAGCATCATCTGGTCGGGCATCAGCAGCAGGTCGCGTGGGCCTTGCGGCGTGTTCGGCGCGAGCAGCAATTGCAATGCTTGATCGGCAACTTTTGGACCGGCGCCGATCAGGCCGCAACGGCTGATGACATCAGCGCTGCCCTGCTGGCCGAAGTTCTCGCGGCCGAGGCTGCGGGTCTGGCTGTCGTTGCCGTCGTAGGCCGTGACATCGAGGCCCGGATAGACGAAACGCTGGGCCTGGCGCAGCTCGGCACCGGCGCTGTTGAGGTAGATCTGCTCGACATGGGTGATGCCGATGCTGACCTGCCAGTTCACCAGTCGCTCGTCCTTGGGCACTGCCGCGGATTCGGCGCCGAGCAGTTGGTAGCAATCGCTCAGGGACGGGAAGGGCTGCTCGAGGTTCGGCGAAAAATAGTCGGCGCGGTGGCTGGAAACGGCTTGCTCACGCAGGTCTAGCAGCGCGTGAGGCTTGAGCAGGCGAGCTTGTTGCTCGGCTCGGTCCAGCGCCGATTGCAGGCCTTGCGGCGACAGGTCATTGGTCGCGGCGTAGGCTTCAACGCCGTTGACACGAACGGTCAGCATCGCGCCTTCGTCACGGCTCAGGCTCGGAGGTTCGGCAACGTTCTTGCGTACCGACAGGTACTGGCCGGACTCGCGCACGTATCGCAGAGAAAAGAATTCAGCGCCCGTGCGCAAGGCAGCAAAGCGCTGCTTGAGCTGGGGGTGGAAATCGAACATTCGGGAACCTCCTTGGTCTGGAGTGGCGATGCAGCGGTGTTGCGAAGGGGGGGTGAAACGTTTGCGTGGCGCTAGATTAGGCCTGCGTGGGGGTAGGATCAAGCGCAGAGCTGCGTAGGAAATATTTAATCAGCGTGAAGGCCGAGGCTCGCGGGCATACCGTGTCGTGATCTGCTCGCGATGGCATTGGTTACGGTGGTGAGAGGGGGCGGGGCTTACTGCCCGCCATAGAGATAGACGACCGCCGTCAGATAAATCATCAGGCTGGCCAGGAAAGCGGGAAGTATTTTTCTGGTTTTGGCGACCACAATGAAGGTCCCCAGCAGCAGGATCAGCTTCAGTGCATCCAGACTTTCAAACTGTTGCATCAGGCTCGGCGCATCCTGTTTGTTGAAGGCCGTGTCATAAATGATTACCCCCAGCATGGCTTGTGCGCTGTAGTTGATAAACCGATAAAACGAACCGTGGGTGCGCGTCAGCGCCGTCGTGTTTTTAAAGGCAAAGGGCAGGGCGCGAAACGCCAGTGCGCTGACGGCGGCAAAGCCGATCAAAAACCAAACTGTCATTGGCTGCGCACTCCTTGTTCGGTCCAGGCGTTTTCAATCAACACGGTCACGCCACCGATCAAAAACGGTGTGATGAGCAAGCTGTAATCCTTGAAGAACAGCACCAGCACTGGCGCGCCGATGAAGCCCAGCCAGTAGCTGGACACTTCGGCGTAATGCGGCCAGTGTTTGCCGGCCAGTGCGGTGAACTGAAGCGGCAACAGCATCGTCATCACGGCCGTAGTCACCGGCGACGCCAACCCGGCACCGGCGATGAAGCCGATGCAGGTACACACAATCGACACGACAAATATCGGCAAGCCCACGCCGAGCATGTAAGTGAAGGGGTGATCGGTTCGTTGTTTGAAGCGGGTCATGCAGGCCGTGAATATCGACGGCGTTATCAGGATCAGCGAGGGCAGTATGTTGCTTGTCGAGACGTGCTTCAGGTACGGCGCCAGCGCGGCCGAGAGCAGCAGAAATCGCACGTTGAGCGCCAGAATGACCGGAATCAACAGCCAGCCATCGTTGTAGTTTTGCAGAAGCAAAAACTGTAGCGGCGTAGAAAATATCAACAAGGTTGTTGCCAGGGTCTGCCCCAGGGTTAACGACTGTGCGGCGCCTACCATCCCGATCGACAAATACAGAAACAGGAAGGCGACACCGAAGCTGATCGCATCCCGCGCGCCTTCCTGGAAGACCTTGGCTGACGAATGACAAGGCGGTTTTCCAGCAACCATCAGCAAGTTTCCCGCGGACAGTCGGATGCATTCAGCGCGTAATACTGTTTCCTGGGGCCTTTGCTGCGAAACAGCAGGCGAGGTGTGGTGGCCAGTGTTGAAGTGGCGGCCTGGGTGCGCACGGCATCTTCACTCATGTTCAGCATGGGGCGCGCGTGCAGGATCTTATGGTTGGCCACGATCAGGAAGGTTCCGGTCTCGGCTGTCGAGACACTGTGCCTGGCGGTGGGCAGCTGGGCTCTGATCTTGTCGAGGACATGTTGGCCGCCGTTGACCGCTCGCATCCGCTCACCGTTGTGCGGGTCGATCCGGAAGTCCAGAGAGAACCGGTAGCCGTAGTGGTCGTCGTATTCAACGACATTGCGAATTCGCTCTTTCGAACCGTTGACGTTTTTGCCTGAAATAAACCTGGCTTGCATGCCAAGCAGTGTTTCAATGTCTTCGTTATCAAGGTCGCAGAGCAAGTCTGCGGGAAAATAATAAGCCGTCGGCGTATGAGTAGTGTCTCGGCAAACTGTTAATGCCAGGAAGTCCACGCTGAGGTTTTCATACAAGTCGTCGGAATGCGGTGTGATATCTCCATAGCCATTTCCCCATTCCCGATATTTTTCTGCCGCCGGTTTAAGATATAAGGCTTTGTGTTCTTCATAGTCGTATTTGATGTCAACCAGATGGAACAAATCGGCGAGCGCTTCATGCACCGTCAGGGCCAGCCTGGGTGAATCGAGGTGGAAGATATTCTTGATGCACACGGCGGCCACGCCGTCGTGCGCTTGCCCTAATTTATCGAAATAGTAGGCATCTTCCGGGTGGAGGTAAGTTGCAAAGATATTGATCAGCTGGATTTTCAGCTCATGAATACTCAGGTCGTGATTTTTCATCCACCACGCTTCGATCATGCCGCTGAGATAGTCGAAGTTCAGAGTGATTGTTGTTTCTTTTGCTATTGCTTGTCGGAATAAGCTGGCTGATACAGTTGGGTTTGCATAGTGGGTATTCATTATCATCCTTGATAATCAGGTTTTTGTTTGGTGCTGATCTTAATGCAACTATTAAGTTTGAAGCCCCCTATAAGTGTTGCGAGTTTTGTTGCGGGCTGGACGGGGTGAGTGGCTTATTCAAGGCAATAAAAAACCGCCAGCCTCCGAAGAGGTGGCGGTTTGCGGTTTTGCAGAGCGGCTATCAGCGTGCTGTCGCGCTCACATCACGCAGAGGCTTGCCTTTCACCGGAGCGTCACCGGCCACGTAGTAGCTGGCAGTGCTGCGCGGCAATGGCTTGCGACCACGGATCTTGTCGGCGATTTTCTCGGCGATCATGATCGTCGGTGCGTTCAGGTTGCCGGTGGTGATGATCGGCATGATCGAGGCATCGACCACACGCAGACCTTGCATGCCGTGCACACGGCCTTCGCCATCGACCACAGCCATCTCGTCGGTGCCCATCTTGCACGAGCAGGACGGGTGAAACGCGGTTTCGGCGTGTTCGCGGATGAACTTGTCGAGCTGCTCATCGGTTTGCACTTCAATGCCCGGGCTGATTTCGCGGCCACGGAAAGCGTCCAGTGCAGGCTGTTGCATGATTTCACGGGTCAGGCGGATGCCGTCACGGAATTCCTGCCAGTCCTGCTCGGTGGCCATGTAGTTGAACAGGATGCTCGGGTACTCGCGCGGATCCTTGGACTTGGCCTGGATGCGACCACGGCTCGGCGAACGCATGGAACCCATGTGCGCCTGGAAACCGTGCTCTTTCACACCGTTGCTGCCGTTGTAGTTAATCGCGACCGGCAGGAAGTGGTACTGGATGTTCGGCCATTCGAATTCCGGACGGGTGCGGATGAAACCACCGGCTTCGAACTGGTTGCTGGCGCCGATGCCGGTGCCGTTGAACAGCCACTCGGCGCCGATGGCCGGCTGGTTGTGCAAGAGCAGCGACGGGTACAGCGAGACCGGTTGGGTGCAGGCGTATTGCAGGTACAACTCGAGGTGATCCTGCAGGTTTTCGCCGACGCCTGGCAGGTCGTGGACCACCGGGATGTCGAGCTTGTTCAGCAGTTCGGCCGGGCCGACGCCGGAACGTTGCAGAATCTGCGGCGAAGCGATGGCGCCGGAGCACAGCAGCACTTCTTTGCGGGCGCGGACTTCAACGCGC
Organism: Pseudomonas sp. BF-RE-22; assembly: GCF_019956155.1. Taxonomy (NCBI): domain Bacteria; kingdom Pseudomonadati; phylum Pseudomonadota; class Gammaproteobacteria; order Pseudomonadales; family Pseudomonadaceae; genus Pseudomonas; species Pseudomonas sp. BF-RE-22. The sequence continues at coordinate 87,803 of NZ_JAHBDD010000055.1, forward strand.
TCTTCAGCGGCGCCGATCAGGTAACGCACGCCGACGGCACGCTTGCCTTCGAACAGGATCTTGTCGGTCAGGGCGTGAGTGACGATGGTCAGGGTCGAACGCTTTTTAGCAGTGTCCAGGTAGCCGCGAGCGGTGCTGGCGCGACGGCCCTTCGGCGTCACGGTGCGGTCCATCGGGCCGAAGCCTTCTTGCTGGTAACCGTTCAGGTCTTCGGTGCGCGGATAACCGGCTTGCACGCCGGCTTCAACCATGGCGTGGAACAGCGGGTTGTTGCCGGCTTTCGGCGTGGTCACGCTGACCGGACCTTCGCCACCGTGGTAGTCGTTCGGGCCGATGTCGCGGGTTTCGGCCTTGCGGAAGTACGGCAGGCAGTTCAGGTAGTCCCAGTCTTCCAGGCCTGGCAGCTTGGCCCAGTTGTCGTAGTCCATCGCGTTGCCGCGGATGTAGCACATGCCGTTGATCAGCGAAGAACCGCCCAGGCCCTTGCCGCGACCGCATTCCATCCGGCGACCGTCCATGTGTGGCTCTGGATCGGTTTCGTACGCCCAGTTGTAGCGACGACCTTGCAGCGGGAACGCCAGGGCCGCTGGCATTTGCGTGCGGAAATCCATCCGGTAATCCGGGCCGCCTGCTTCGAGCAGCAGGACGGTGACGCCTTCGTCTTCAGTCAGACGGGTCGCCAGGGTGTTACCGGCCGAGCCGGCACCGATGATGATGTAATCGAATTCTTGGGACATTGAATGCACCTTCTTTAAATATGGTCAGGTCGGGCGAGTGCTTCGCACTCGATCGCCAGCAGGCTGGCTCCCACATTGGAATGCGTACTCCTGTGGGAGCCAGCCTGCTGGCGATGACGGCCTCGCAGGCGAAGCGGATATCGCCTTAGAACACCGAGGCGTAATCGCCCAGCTCAACCTGTACCGATTTGATGCGTGTGAAGTTGTTCAGCGAGCTGATGCCGTTTTCACGACCCACACCGGATTGCTTGTAGCCGCCAACCGGCATCTTCGCGTCGGACTCGCCCCAGGCGTTGATCCAGCAGATACCGGCTTCCAGCTGATGAATCACGCGGTGAGCGCGGTTCAGGTCCTTGGTGACGACGCCTGCGGCCAGGCCGAAGTCGGTGTCGTTGGCACGACGGATCACTTCTTCTTCGGTTTCGTAAGTCAGGATCGCCATCACCGGGCCGAAGATTTCTTCGCGAACGATGGTCATCTCGTCGGTGCAATCGGTGAACACGGTCGGTGCCACGAACGCGCCTTTGGCGAATTCGCCGTCGGTCAGACGGCCGCCGCCGCACAGCACGCGAGCGCCTTCTTCTTTGCCTTTGGCGATGTAGCCCAGCACGCTTTCCATGTGGGCGAAGCTGACCAGCGGGCCGAAGTTGGTGTTTTCGTCTTCCGGATTGCCGACGCGGATGCGCGCAACGCGCTCAGCGATCTTGGCTTCGAAAGCGGCTTTCAGGTGGCTCGGTACGAACACGCGAGTGCCGTTGGTGCAGACCTGGCCGGAGCTGTAGAAGTTGGCCATCATCGCGGTATCGGCGGCGCGATCGAGGTCGGCGTCGTCGAAAATGATCAGCGGGGATTTGCCGCCCAGTTCCATGGTGACGTCTTTCAACGACGAAGCGGAAGCGCTGGCCATGACCTTCTTGCCGGTGTCGGTGCCGCCGGTGAAGGAGATTTTTTCGATGCGCGGGTGCTCGGTCAACCAGGTGCCGACTTCACGGCCGCTGCCGGTCAATACGTTGAACACGCCGGCTGGCAGGCCTGCCTCGGTGTAGATCTCGGCCAGTTTCAGCGTGGTCAGGGAAGTGACTTCGCTTGGCTTGAAGATCATCGCGTTACCGGCCGCCAGGGCAGGCGCGGATTTCCACAGGGCGATCTGGATCGGGTAGTTCCACGCGCCGATACCGGCCACGACGCCCAGCGGCTCGCGACGGGTGTAAACGAAAGAAGTGGTGCGCAGCGGGATCTGCTCGCCTTCGATGGCTGGGACCAAGCCTGCGTAGTATTCCAGCACGTCGGCGCCGGTAACGATGTCGACATACTTGGTTTCGGAGAACGACTTGCCGGTGTCCAGGGTTTCCAGGGCGGCCAGTTCATCGTTGCGCTCGCGCAGGATGTCAACGGCGCGACGCAGGATGCGCGAACGCTCCATGGCAGTCATTGCAGCCCAGATTTTCTGGCCCTTTTCGGCGCTGACTACAGCGCGCTCTACGTCTTCCTTGGTCGCACGCTGTACTTTTGCGAGGACTTCACCGTTAGCCGGGTTGATGGCTTCGAAAGTGGCGTCGCTGCTGGCGTCGGAGTAACCGCCATCGATGTAGAGTTTTTGCAGTTCGAAACGGGCCATAGTGTCCTCGCAAGTGCATAAGTGGTTGGCGTTGACCACTGGGCGTGCCGTGTAGCGCTGGCACGCTGGTCAGTGGCGGTTCAGGGGTTGAGCGTTTTATGTGTGCTCTAACTCACCTGCTTGGCCAGTTGGAAATCCATGTATTCGTAAGCGATCCGGTGCGCCTGTTCCGTGTCGAAAGCATCTCCCGACAGCGCGCCGCGCAACCACAAACCGTCAATCAACGCTGCCAGGCCCCGGGCTGCACTGCGCGCGTCATCGAGCGGCAATACGCGGCGGAACTGGCAGCACAGGTTGGAATACAGACGGTGATCGTTGATCCGCTGCAACCTGTGCAAAGACGGGTGGTGCATGCTGGTGGCCCAGAAGGCCAGCCAGGTTTTCATTGCCGGGCCATTGACCTGGCTGGCGTCGAAGTTGCCTTCGATGATCACCTGCAGATGCGCCCGCGGGCTGGCATCTGTCAGCGCCTGACGGCGCGCGGTGACGTTCTCGCTGAGGACACTCATCAGGTACTGCGCCGTGGCAGCTATCAGGCCGTTCTTGTCCTGAAAATAGTGACTGATGATGCCGTTCGAGACACCGGCCAAACGGGCGATCAGCGCAATGCTGGCGTCCCCCATTCCGACTTGATCGACGGCCAGCAAGGTGGCTTCGATCAATTGCTGGCGGCGGATGGGTTGCATACCGACCTTGGGCATCTTGCACATCTCCTTAGGCCTTCCGGCAGACGCAAAACGTCTATCGGATTGAGGGCCAGTCTATTTTGTTTTGATTGAACGTTCAATCAACAAAGAATAAGATCTGCGACAAATCGTCGCTGCTTACAGGTTTTTCCTACGTGTAAAAGGCGATAAACCGACGTCCAAAACGGCTCGAAACCCCTACGCACTGGTGCTTATGGGTTTCGGGCTTTTTTCGGGTTGTCTTTATATCACCCGCCGGTCGGCTGCCAACTAACCGATTGGTCGGGTAACGCGCTGCCTTGTGTTCTTCTCTCGCACTGCCTGGAGCATCTGTGCCATGAGTTCTGCCTCTCTAATAAAGACCCCGCCCGAGAAGGTGACGGTCAACGGTTGGGTGTTCTACACCTCTACCGCGCTGATTCTGCTGTTGACCGCCATTCTGATCATCGCCCCGCAAGAGGCTGGCAGATTGCTCGGTATCGCCCAGGCGTGGCTGTCCCGCAGCTTTGGCTGGTACTACATGGTGGTGATCGCCGCTTACCTGGTATTCGTGGTCGGCCTGGCGTTTTCGTCCTACGGCAAGCTCAAACTGGGCAGCAAGGACGACACCCCGGATTTCAGCTACGGCGCCTGGGCGGGGATGCTGTTCTCCTCGGGTATCGGCATCTCGCTGTTGTACTTCGGTGCGTCCGAGCCGCTGGATCACTACTTCAATCCGCCGGAAGGCGTTTCGGCCAGCAACATGGCCGCGCGTCAGGCGGTACAGCTGACCTTCCTGCACTGGGGCCTGCATGGCTGGGCGATCTACGCCTTGGTCGGCCTGGCCGTGGCGTACTTTGCCTACCGTCATAACCAGCCGCTGGCGTTGCGTTCGGCGCTGTATCCGCTGGTCGGTGAGCGTTGGGTCAAAGGCGCGGCCGGTCACGCGGTGGACGGCTTCGGCATGTTCGTGACCCTGTTGGGTCTGGTGACGAACCTGGGGATTGGTTCGCTGCAAGTGTCGTCGGGCCTTGAAAACCTGTTCGGCATGGAACACAGCAACACCAACCTGCTGATCGTGATCATCGTGATGAGCACCGTGGCGACCATCGCTGCCGTGTCGGGTGTGGAAAACGGCATCCGTCGTCTGTCCAACCTGAATATCGTGCTGTTCAGCGGCCTGCTGATTTTCGTGCTGCTGTTTGGCCCGACCTTGCACCTGCTTAACGGCTTCGTGCAGAACGTCGGTGACTACCTGAACGGCGTGGTGCTGAAGACCTTCGACCTCTATGTGTACGAAGGCGACAGTGAGAAGTCCGACCGCTGGTTGGGCCTGTGGACTCTGTTCTACTGGGCCTGGTGGATTTCCTGGGCCCCATTCGTAGGCATGTTCATCGCGCGTATTTCCCGTGGTCGTACCGTGCGTGAACTGGTGGCCGGCGTGCTGCTGATTCCGCTGGGTTTCACCCTGGCGTGGCTGTCGATCTTCGGTAACTCGGCCCTGGACCTGGTGATGAACCACGGGGCGGTGGAACTCGGGAAGACGGCGCTGCAACAGCCGTCCATGGCTATCTACCAGTTGCTTGAGCATTACCCGGCGTCGAAAGTGGTGATCGGCGTGTCGATTTTCGTCGGTTTCGTGCTGTTCCTGACCCCGGCGGATTCCGGCGCGGTGATGATGGCCAACCTTTCGTGCAAGGGCGGCAACGTCGACGAAGATGCGCCGCACTGGCTGCGGATCTTCTGGTCCGTTGTGATCACCCTGGTGACCATCGGTCTGCTGTTCGCCGGTAACTTCGAAGCCATGCAAACCATGGTGGTGTTGGCCGGTTTGCCGTTCTCGGTGGTGCTGGTGTTCTTCATGTTCGGCTTGCACAAGGCCATGCGCCAGGACGTGCAGATCGAACAGGAGCAAGCGGAACTGGCGGCGCGCGGTCGTCGTGGTTTCAGCGAGCGTCTGACTCAGTTGGACCTGCAACCGAACCAGTCGATCGTTCAGCGCTTCATGGACAAGCAAGTCAGCCCTGCGCTGGAAGAGGCCGTGGTGCAATTGCGTGGTAAAGGCCTGGACGTGCAAACGTTGCTGGGCAAGTCCAAGCGTTGCATGGGCGTGCGCATCGAGATGGAAGAGGGCAACCCTTTTGTCTACGAAGTGAGCCTGGACGGCTATCTGGCAGCGGCGAGCGACACGGTGTCGGCTGAAAGTGCCGATGAACCTCGCGCCCGTTACTACCGCGCCGAGGTGTACCTGCACAATGGCAGCCAGGACTACGACCTGATGGGCTTCACTCAGGATCAGATCACTCGTGACGTGCTCGATCAGTTTGAAAGCCATCGGCAGCTCCTTGGCCGGGTTTATAGCTAATAAGTTGTAAGTGACGCGGTGTTTCAGTCTGAAGCACCGCGTCGTGTTCTTCGCGGGCAAGCCTCGCTCCTACAGGTTTACGCTGGCCTTGTAGGAGCGAGGCTTGCCCGCGAAGGGGCCCGATGGGGCAATACACATCTCCCTCGATATCCCACAAACAAAAACGCCGCGATCCTGTCGCGGCGTTTTTGTGTGTGTTGCCTTACCCCAGGTTCTTGCCGAGCAGTGCGTGATACAGCTCGCTGTCGCCGAGAATCCCGACCACTTTGTTGTTGTCGTGCAGCACCAGTTTGTTGCCGGTGTGATAACGAATCTGCAGCGCATCGCGCATGCCGATGTTGGAGTCCACCAGCGTTGGACGACGGCCCAGGCCTTCAACGGCTTGCCCCGGGATCCAGTTCTGCAGGTCCAGGCTCGCACCGTTCTGGCGTGCGCCTTTGATGGTGTTGCCTTCTGCCAGGTCCAGCCACGAATCGCCACCCGGATCCAGGCAGACCGAACCGTTGATGCGCTTGCAGTTGTCCAGGGTGCGCATCAGGCTGCGACCGCACAAAACGTTCAGCGGATTGGTGTGGGCGACAAAGGTCCGCACATAGTCGTCCGCCGGGTTGAGAACGATTTCTTCCGGCTTGCTGTACTGGACGATCCGACCGTCTTTCATGATCGCGATACGGCTGCCCAGCTTCAGTGCTTCATCGAGGTCGTGGCTCACGAAGACGATGGTTTTGTTCAGCTTGCTTTGCAGCTCCAGCAGTTCGTCCTGCAGGCCTTGGCGGATCAATGGGTCGAGGGCCGAGAACGGTTCGTCCATCAGCAGAATGTCGGCGTCCATCGCCAGCGCGCGGGCCAGGCCCACACGTTGTTGCATACCGCCGGAGAGCTCGTTGGGTTTCTTGTTGCGCCATTGGGTCAGGCCCACCAGCTCAAGTTTTTCATCGACCAGTCGTTTGCGTTCCTTCTCCGGCCGACCCTGCATTTCCAGACCGAAACTGATGTTCTCGCGCACCGTCAGCCATGGCATCAGGGCGAACTTCTGGAACACCATCGCAATGCGCTTGGTGCGCATCATTTTCAGTTCCGCCGGGGTGCAGGAAGCGATGTCGATCTGCTTGCCTTCATGCTCGACGAACAGCTTGCCGCGGCTCACGGTGTTGAGGCCGTTGATGCAACGCAGCAGGCTGGACTTGCCGGAGCCGGACAGGCCCATCAGCACGCAGATTTCGCCTTTCTCGATATCCAGGGTGGCCTTTTCGACGCCGACGATCTGCCCGGTCTTTTTCAGGATCTCGTTACGGGTCATGCCCTGGTCGAGAAGTTTCAAGGCTTCGCGCGGATCTTTGGTGAAGATCACGTCGACGTCTTCGAAGCGAATAATGCTCATGCGTCACCCCCTACTTTAGCGTCGGGTTGTTTGCAGATACGGTCGAGCATGATCGCCAGCAATACGATCGCCAGGCCTGCTTCGAAGCCCAGGGCGATATCAGCAGTGTTCAGTGCATTGACCACGGGTTTGCCCAGGCCGTCGGCGCCCACCAGTGCCGCAATCACCACCATCGACAACGACAGCATGATGCACTGGGTGATACCGGCCGCGATGCTTGGCATGGCGTGGGGCAATTCAATCCGTGAGAGCAGCTGACGTCGCGAGCAGCCAAAGGCTTTGCCTGCGTCCATCAATTCTTCCGGGACATCGCGAATACCCAGGTAAGTCAGGCGGATAGGCGCGGCAATCGCGAACACCACCGTGGAGATCAGACCCGGGACCACACCCAGACCGAAGAGGGTCAGGGTAGGAATGAGGTAAACGAAGGTCGGTACGGTCTGCATCAGATCGAGCACCGGACGCATCAGGGTGTAGAACATCGGTTTGTGCGCGGCGACGATGCCCAGCGGCACGCCGATGACCACGCAGACCAGGGTGGCGAACAACACCTGGGCTAGGGTTTCCATGGTTTCCTGCCAGTACCCCAGATTGAGGATCAGCAGGAAGGAAGCGATGACGAAAGCAGTCAGCCCCCATTTTCGTTGAATAAAGTGTGCCAGTAGCGCGATGAGGCCGATCAATGCCAGCGGGTTGAACCAGGTCAGCGCAAAAGTCACGCCGTGGATCATCGTTTCCAGTGACACGGCGATTGCGTCGAAGGTGTTGGCGCCGTGTTGCGTCAACCATTCAACGAAGCCCGCGATGTACTGGCCTAGAGGTATTTTCTGATCAATCAGCATGGTAGTGAACGTCCGCATGCAAGGAAATAAACAGCCCGGGCGGGCGAGCCCGCCCGGCGTAAGCGGTGCTTCTTAATTCAAGGCTGCGCGAGCTTGGCTTTAACGGCCTCCAGGCCTGGTTTACCGTCAATGGTGGTCACGCCAGCGAGCCAGGTATCGAGCACCTGTGGATTCTTCTTCAGCCAGGCCTTGGCGGCCGCGTCAGGCTTCATTTTGTCGTCCAGGACGTTGCCCATCAGCGTGCTTTCCATGTCGAGGGTGAACACCAGGTTTTTCAGCAACTGTCCAACGTTGCTGCATTCCTGGGCATAACCCTTGCGGGTATTGGTGAAGATGGTCGCCTGACCAAAGTTGGGGCCGAAGAACTCGTCGCCGCCAGTCAGGTACTTCATCTTGAATCGTGTGTTCATCGGGTGCGGTTCCCAACCCAGGAACACCACGGCGGTGTTGCGGCGCTGGGCGCGATCGACTTGCGAGAGCATGCCGGCTTCGCTGGATTCGACCACCTTGAAACCGGCGGCTTTCAAGCCGAAGGCGTCTTTGTCGATCATGCTCTGGATCAGACGGTTGCCGTCGTTACCCGGTTCGATGCCATAGATCTTGCCGTCGAGTTCTTTCTTGAACTTGGCGATGTCGGCGAAATCTTTCAGACCTTTGTTATACAACTCTTCCGGGACGGCGAGTGTGTATTTTGCGTTTTCGAGGTTGGCACGCAGGGTGTCCACGGTGCCGGCGTCGCGGTAGGCCTTGATGTCGTTTTCCATGGTCGGCATCCAGTTACCCAGGAATACGTCCATGTTCTTGCCGTCGGCCAGCGACTTGTAGGTCACCGGCACGGAAATCATTGTGGTTTTGGTTTTGTAGCCCAGGGCATCGAGCACGACGCTGGTGGTGGCGGTGGTGACAGTAATGTCAGTCCAGCCGACATCGGAGAAGTTTACGGTACTGCACTGAGCGGGTTCTGCGGCTTGAGCCAGTAACGGCAGACTCAGCATGGCGGCCAACAACAACGACGGGGAACCTTTCATGGATGGACTCCTTGGTGTTTTTTTTGGCAGTGTTCCGACTGTGGACCACCGCACTTATAGGTTGCGGTTGGATGGCGTTTTGGAGACAGCTCTACCACGGCGCCTTGCAATCGAGTCGATACGATCATGTACCAGTGAAAATCTGACGCCTACAGGGTGCGTCGTATCCAGTACAGGGATGGTCGCATCCAGTGTCGGTGACGTCGTTTACAGATTTTTTCAGCCCCGTTTGCCCACCTGAACCGCAAAAAAACGGCGAAAAAGCAGCGTAAAACGCACACGGCGCTGGTGGACAAGAGTGCGTCGGTACTGGACGTCGAGCGACACGGTAAAAGCCTGATGATGCAGCCATACCGGCGGATTGCAGCTTGAGCGTAGCAGCTCCGTCACCGGGCGCTTTTGCGCCTGGAGTTGGCATATCCAGGAGTTCGGCAGTAATGGCTATCAGCGTTTTCGACCTGTTCAAAATCGGCATCGGCCCTTCCAGTTCGCACACCGTGGGGCCGATGCGCGCCGCGGCGCTGTTCGTGCAAGGTTTGCGTGAGCAGGGGCTTTTGGAGCAAGTGCGGCGTGTCGAGGTCCAGCTTTATGGTTCGTTGTCGGCCACCGGCATTGGGCACGGCAGCGACAACGCGGTGATCATGGGCCTGATGGGCGAATGGCCGGACGCGATCGACCCGTCGCAAATCGGCATCCGCATTGAAACCCTGCGCGAAACCCACACCCTGTTGCTGGATGGCCGCTTGCCGGTGCCGTTCATCTGGGCGCGGGACATGCGCCTGATCGACGAAAACCTGCCGTTCCATCCGAACGCCATGACCCTGGTCGCCGAAGGCGATGACGGTGAGCTGCATCGCGACACCTACTATTCCGTCGGCGGTGGCTTTGTCGTCGATGAAGCACAAGCCTCCAGCGGTGTGGTGGATCTGGATCGCACGGTGTTGCCATACGATTTCTCCAGTGCCGCCGAACTGCTCAGCCTCTGCCAGAAGCACAATCTGCGCGTGGCCGAATTGATGATGGCCAACGAGAAGGTCTGGCGCAGCGAAGACGAAATCCGCGCCGGCCTGATGAAACTCTGGCGGGCCATGCAGGATTGCGTCGAGCAAGGCCTCAAGCACGAAGGCATCCTGCCGGGTGGCCTGAACGTGCGCCGTCGCGCGGCCAAATTGCACCGCAGCCTGCAGGAGCTGAACAAACCCAACGTCATCGGCTCGACCCTGAGCGCGATGGAATGGGTCAACCTGTTCGCCCTCGCGGTCAACGAAGAAAACGCGGCCGGCGGGCGCATGGTCACGGCGCCGACCAATGGCGCGGCGGGGATCATTCCGGCGGTGTTGCACTACTTCATGAAGTTCAGCGAGGTGGTGACGGACGCCAACGTGGTCGACTATTTCCTCGGTGCCGCGGCGGTGGGGATTCTGTGCAAGAAGAACGCCTCCATCTCCGGCGCGGAAGTCGGTTGCCAGGGCGAAGTCGGATCGGCTTGCGCGATGGCGGCGGCCGGGTTGGCGGAGATTCTTGGCGCTACGCCGGAGCAGTTGTGCAACGCGGCGGAAATCGGCCTGGAACACAACCTCGGCCTGACCTGCGACCCGGTCGGCGGGTTGGTGCAGGTGCCGTGCATCGAGCGCAACGCGATTGCCGCGGTGAAAGCGATCAACGCGGCGCAGATGGCGTTGCGTGGCGACGGCCAGCACTTTATTTCGCTGGACCGGGTGATCCGCACCATGCGAGATACCGGGGCAGATATGCATGACAAATATAAAGAGACATCGCGGGGCGGGTTGGCGGTTAGCGCGGTTGAGTGCTGAGACCGAGGCGATCCCATTCGCGAGCAAGCTTCACTCCTACAGGGAACGTGCGGTGCTCTTGTAGGAGCGAGGCTTGCCCGCGAAGGCGTCAGACCAGTCAAAACTGCGCGCTAAGTGAACACCGGATTGAAAACGCGCCACGTTTTGGCGCGTCGCTTACAGATAAGCGCATTGCAACACGTCAGGGATCCAAACCGGCCCTGACCGTCCGTCCCCTGTGCCTGCGGTGACACTCTTTCCGAAGTCGTCGCAGGCCTGTTCCCACAAGTGCTACCGATTTGCTCACACGCAACGCGGCAGAGCGCTTACCCCTGTGAATGCCACTTATAACCCCTACTCGTGACGCGGCTTATATAGACAGGCTGCGACGTCGTTTTCAGGAGTTATTGAACGCGTATTCAATTTTAGGCATGGCAATTGCTCTGTCATTACAAAGCCCGTCTCCCACGCGAGAACGATGGCAATAACAAGAGCCTCCGCCTGAGGCCATCACCTGCTTTGTGTGAGGAGATACCGCGATGACGACGTTCAACTCCGGGGCTCAACCCCAGAACCGTGCGCCTCAATCCATCGGCTTTCTGCTGCTGGACAATTTCACGCTTATTTCTCTGGCCTCCGCCGTAGAACCCCTGCGCATGGCCAACCAATTGTCCGGTCGCGAGCTGTATCGCTGGACCACGCTCACCGTCGATGGCGGTCAGGTCTGGGCCAGTGACGGTCTGCAGATCACCCCCGACGCCTCCATGCACAAAGCACCTTCCATGGACACCATCATTGTCTGCGGCGGTATCGGTATTCAGCGCACGGTAACTCGCGAACACGTCTCATGGCTGCAAAGCCAGGCGCGTCAATCCAAGCGTCTGGGTGCAGTCTGCACCGGCAGCTGGGCCCTGGCCTGCGCCGGCCTGCTGGACGGTTTCGACTGCAGCGTGCACTGGGAATGTCTGGCCTCGATGCAGGAAGCTTTCCCGCGTGTGGCGATGAGTACCCGCCTGTTCACCCTCGACCGTAACCGTTTCACCAGCTCCGGCGGCACCGCACCGCTGGACATGATGCTGCACCTGATCAGCCGCGATCACGGGCGTGAACTGTCCGCCGCGATTTCGGAGATGTTCGTCTACGAGCGCATCCGCAACGAACAGGATCACCAGCGCGTGCCGCTCAAGCACATGCTCGGCACCAACCAGCCGAAGTTGCAGGAAATCGTCGCGCTGATGGAGGCCAACCTCGAAGAGCCGATCGACCTCGACGAACTGGCGGTGTACGTCGCCGTGTCACGTCGGCAACTCGAGCGGTTGTTCCAGAAATACCTGCACTGCTCGCCGTCGCGTTACTACCTGAAACTGCGCCTGATCCGTGCCCGGCAGTTGCTCAAGCAAACGCCGATGTCGATCATCGAAGTGGCGTCGGTGTGCGGTTTCGTGTCCACGCCGCACTTCTCCAAGTGCTACCGCGAATACTTCGGCATTCCGCCGCGTGACGAACGCGTAGGCTCCAACACCACGCAACAGGTGGCGATGATGCCGCTGCCGCAAGCGTTGGTGCTGTCGCCGTTGTCCGGGCCGTTGTCGGCATTGAGTCAGGCGCGCAACGAGTCGACCTTCGCCAGCGTAAGGCTCTGATCAGAGCTGACGCCTGAAAAACACGACGCGCTCGGTTTCCTCGAAACCGAGCGCCTTGTGCGTCTCCTGGCTCGGCAGGTTATCGACGTCGGTGTCCGAGGCCATTTCCACGCAACCGCGTTCCCGTCCCCATTGCGCCACGTGTTCGATCAGTCGTGCGGCCACTCCATGGCGGCGCTGCTGCGGCACCACGTAGATACCTTCCAGGAACACCACCGGCGAGCTGTCGGTGCCATTGACGTAGTCGTGGCGCAATGAGGCTTCGGCCAGGCCGACGGGCTGTTCACCCGCGTCGTAGGCGACAAAGTTGATATAGCGTTGCGGCTGGCGCAGCTGTTCGGCGATTTCGTCCTGATGCTCCTGTTCCGAAGCATCAGGCCAGAGTGCCTGGCGCAAAGGCAGCCAGCCCGCTTGTTCGCCGGACTGGCAGTGTTGGATTCGGAACATCGGCGATCGCTTGTGGTGGTCAGGAAGCCACCACTCTAGCAAACCGCCGACGTGTCAGGCGCGGTGGCTTTGTTGGTATTCAGCCAATGCCGGCAGCAGCTGCTTGTCGATAGCCTGACGCACTGCCGGCAGGATGGTCGCACTGCTGGTGTACATCTGCTTGACCATGGTGCGCAGCACGGTCGCACGTTCGTTGTTCAATCCTCTCACCGCGCACTCGCAAGCCTGCTCGGCGGTGGAGCCGTTCGGTACTTGAAAGCCCAACGATTTCAGCTGGCCCAACAGGTCTTCCTGGTCAATCAAATCGGCGTGCATCATGACGCAATCCTTCTTCAGGGAACGGTGTCGTGGTTCGATTCTCGTAGGGGCCGTTGGCGTCGGCAAGGACGATTTGTCGCAATGGCCGCAATACCTATGAACAGGTCGTTTTCGGCTAACTCGCGAAGGATAGGAGTGGGCACACTGGATTCAGCTGGCTTCACGAAGGTTTGGTCACCCTCGCGCAACGGCTCCTCAACAGTACCCACCTCTGCCCCGATCCTGTCACGGCTTGATCGGGGTTTTTTTTTGCCTGTGCATCCGGGGAATAGGGGGTGTCTGTGCTGGCGCCTTCGCGGGCAAGCCTCGCTCCTACGGAAGCAGCGTTAACTCTGTAGGAGCGAGGCTTGCCCGCGAAAAACGATGACGCGGTCTAGCGTTGTAGCACGAGGATCCGCGACAACAACTCATCCCGATCGACATAGCACCCCTGGAAATGCCGGGCACCACTGGCGGGATCAAACGCATTGCGCGCATGCAGCGTGCGGCGGTTGTCGAAGCACCACAGCTCCCCGGGGTTGAGCCGTTGCATCAGCCTGAACCGCCCCTCGCGAGTCATCGCAATAAACCGTCGATAAGCGCGGTACAACCTGGGCATCTCTTCCTCCGACGCATCGAACGGCCCGCGCAAAAAGTTTGCCATACGAATTTCAGACACCTGCCCCAGCGCATCCAGAGCGATGACCGGCGCGAGGCAGCGATAGTCGCTGTGACGGTCCTTGTTGCGAAACTCCACGGGGATTTCGCACAGGGCCTTGAACGATTCGGGATCTTCCTCGCGCAGCGCTTGGGCGATGGCAAAACCGTCGACAAAAATACTCTCGCCACCGTCGGCGTCATTGACCAGGCAATGCAGAAATTGCAGCCCCGGTTGCAACTCGCGCGTCGGCAAGTCGCTGTGCAGCGGCAGGTTGAAAGCGGTGTAGGCGTTGCTGTCGGCATCGGCCTTGGATTGCACGTTGAACAGCACGCCGAAATTGCTCTCGCGGATGAAGGAAATCCGCTGGGCGATCAGCTTCAACGAGCCGGGTTCGGTGGGCACGCCGCGCACTTGCGTCAGGCCGATATCGCGCACCGCCAACAGCCATTGCAACAAGGCGTCGTTGTCGTCCATCAGCGCTTGATAATCGAACACCGGCAGCGACAAGTCGCTTTTCCACAGACGGGATTTTGGCTTTGCGGCGCGGCGTTCGGCACGGGATTCGTCGTCATAGGCGTGGGCCCGCAACCAGCCTGGATCGAAGCGGCTGAGGTGACCGTCCTGCCACTGAATGCAGAGGCAACCTTCAGGGTCGACGCTTGTCTCTGCGGGCATCAGGTCCTGCGCAACGTCGACGATTTCCAGCACCTGCTCACGGGTCACCGTGTAGACGCACTGCGGGCAAGGGCAGTTGTCACGCAACCACTGGTGATGGAAGGGGCTGACACGGTCATCGGCCCATTTCACGAGAACGCGATCCGCCAGGGCCTGCACGCCACTGAGCGCGCTGATCAACGGATAAGTACGGAAGTCAGCAAAAGCGGCGGCGGTGTTCATGGCGATCTCCTTGTTATTTTTTTGGGGGTAAAGCGATCACTCGGCCAATGTAGTCAGGGGTGGGCAGGTCGGTTTGTTGCGCAACGATGGCTTGCAGCTTGCCCAGCGTGTCTTCGCTGAACGGCGCGGAGCGGGGGCCTGCGAGGTCGACGTGCAGCAACATCTGCTCGTTGCCCGCCAGCTCTTTGTCGTCACCGACCAGGTGCAGGCTGTGATAGAGGTGCAGGCGTTTACTGTCGTGAGCGATGATCTGGGTGTGCACTTCTACGTCGGCGTCGAGCTTCACTTCATGCAGGTAATTGAGGTGCAGTTCGAGGGTGAACAGCGAATTGCCGCTGGCTTCGCGGTTGTTGCTGTCCATGCCCAGCCGGTCCATCAGCGCGTCGGTGGCGTAGCTGAAAATCAGCAGGTAAAACGCGTCGCGCAGGTGGCCGTTGTAGTCGACCCAGTCGGGGATGATTTTGGTTTGGTAGGTGGTCAGTGCGGGCATGTCGTCATATCCGAAAATGGGTGAAACCTGTAGGAGCGAGGCTTGCCCGCGAAGGCGGTATTCCTGCCACAAGAGATCCGTCGGAAGTACCGGCCTCTTCGCGGGTAAGCCTCGCTCCTACAAGTGGCGGCGGGGTTTAGTCGGCGAACGCCATCCCATGCTTCTCTTTGGTGGTCTTCACCGCCTCCAGCACCGCCAGCAGGCAGTCATCACGATAGCGCTCCAGCGCCGAAATGCTGTGTTTGCCCAACTGATCGCTGGTGCCGTCCACCACATCATCAATCAGCTTGTCGGTCAGCTCCGGCGCCGGCAGATACGTCCACGGCAACTGCAACGCCGGACCGAACTGTGCCATGAAATGGCGCATGCCAGCGTCGCCACCCGCGAGGGTGTAGGTCAAAAACGTGCCCATGAACGACCAGCGCAGACCCGCACCAAAGCGAATCGCATCGTCGATTTCACCGGTGGTCGCCACACCGTCGTTGACCAGGTGCAGGGCCTCACGCCACAGCGCTTCGAGCAAACGGTCGGCGATGAATCCCGGCACTTCCTTGCGCACGTGCAGCGGGCGCATGCCCAAGGATTCGTAGACTTTCATGGCCGCTTGTACTGCTTCCGGCGCAGTGTTCTTGCCGCCGACCACTTCCACCAATGGCAGCAGGTAAACCGGGTTGAACGGGTGACCGACGACGCAGCGTTCCGGGTGGGTCGAGCTCTCGTAGAACTCGCTCGGCAACAGGCCCGAGGTGCTGGAGCCGATCAGAGCATTTGGTTTGGCTGCGGCGCTGATTTTGCTGTGCAGTTCCAGCTTCAGCTCCAGGCGTTCAGGGGCGCTTTCCTGGATGAAATCGGCATCGCGAACACACTCTTCGATGGTTGCGACAAAGCGCAGGCGATCCTGCGACGCGCCGGGTGCCAGGCCTTGTTTCTCCAGTGCGCCCCAGGCATTGGCGACGCGTTTGCGCAGCGCGGCTTCAGCGCCGGGCGCCGGGTCCCAGGCCACAACATCAAGGCCGTGGGCGAGGGCGCGGGACACCCAGCCGCTGCCGATGACACCGCTGCCCAGGGCGGCGAAGGTTTTGATTTCGGTGATGAAGGTCATGGCAACTTCCTAAAAAATTCGGTGATCTTTGTAGGAGCGAAGCTTGCTCGCGAAGGCGGTGTCTCAGCCGCAGACAGTGTGGCGGATGTACCGGCCTCTTCGCGGGCAAGCCTCGCTCCTACAAGTGAGGTGTGGTTAACCGCGCTTGGTCAGGCCCATTTTTGCCCGGCCCTCAGCCGGTGTCAGAACCCGGGCGCCGAGGCGGCTGAGGATTTCCGAGGCGCGTTCGACCAGTTGGCCATTGGTCGCCAACACGCCCTTGTCCAGCCAGATGTTGTCTTCCAGGCCGACCCGCACGTTGCCGCCCAGCAGCACCGCTTGCGCCGCCATCGGCATCTGCATGCGCCCGATGCCGAACCCGGCCCACACGGCGTTTGCCGGCAGGTTGTCGACCATGGCTTTCATGGTGGTGGTGTCAGCCGGTGCGCCCCACGGGATGCCCAGGCACAGCTGGAACAGCGGGTCGTCGAGCAGGCCTTCCTTGATCATCTGTTTGGCGAACCACAGGTGACCGGTGTCGAAAATTTCCAGCTCGGCTTTCACGCCCAGCTCTTGAATGCGTTTGGCGCCTGCACGCAGCTGCGCCGGGGTGGAGACGTAAATGGTGTCGCCGTCGCCGAAGTTCAGGGTGCCGCAATCGAGGGTGCAGATTTCCGGCAGCAGTTCTTCGACGTGGGCCAGACGGGTCAGCGGGCCGACCAGATCGGTGTTCGGGCCGAACTCCATCGGGTTCTCGCCCGCACCGATTTCCAGGTCGCCGCCCATGCCGGCAGTGAGGTTGACGATGATGTCGACGTCAGCTTCGCGGATGCGCTCCATGACTTCGCGGTACAGCGCCACGTCACGGCTGAATTTGCCGGTTTGCGGGTTGCGAACATGGCAGTGGACCACGGTGGCGCCGGCCTTGGCGGCTTCCACGGCGGCAGCGGCGATTTGTTTCGGGGTGACCGGCACGTGTGGGCTTTTGCTGGTCGTGTCGCCAGCACCGGTAAGTGCGCAGGTGATGATGACGTCGTGGTTCATGAGGTGGTTCCTTGCAGGCGTGGTGGTCCCGTTCGCAGCCCGGTCGGGCTGCGAATCGGTGGTTCGGTTTGGGTCTGTTTGCTGAAGAGTTATTTGCTGGTCAGTTGCAGGTTTTCAGCCGCTGGTTTGCCATCGAAGGTGGTCACACCTTCCAGCCAGCGCTGCTTGTCTTGCGGGTGATCTTTGAGCCATTGCTTGGCCGATTCGAAGGCGTCCTTGTGATCCAGCAGCGGCTGCATCATCCGGCTCTCGTCTTCGGCGGTGTAGGTCAGGTTGCTCAGCAAGCGGCCGATGTTCGGGCATTGCTCGGCGTAGGTCGGCGAAGTGACGGTCCAGACAGTCGCCATGCCTTCGTTCGGGCCCAGAGCGTCGTCGCTGCCGGTGAGGTAGGTCATCTTCACGTTGACGTTCATCGGGTGCGGCGCCCAGCCGAAGAACACGATGGCTTCGTTGCGTTTGGTCGCCCGGGTCACCGCCGACAGCATTCCGGCTTCGCTGGACTCGACCAGCTGGAATTTGCCGAGACCGAACTGGTTCTTGGCGATCATCTCTTTGATCTGCGTGTTGGCGCCCGAGCCTGGCTCGATGCCGTAGATCTTGCCGCCCAGCTCTTTCTCGAATTTGGCGATGTCGGCGAAGGTTTTCAGGCCCTTGTCGGCGAGGTAAGTCGGAACCGCGAGGGTGGCGCGGGCGTCTTTCAGGCTGGGCGCCTCAAGCACTTTGACCTGCTTGCCATCGACGAACGGCGTGATGGTTTGAGTCATCAGCGGGTTCCAGTAGCCCAGGAACAGGTCCAGGCGCTGGTCGCGGATCCCGGCGAAAATGATTTGCTGGGAGGCGCTGGTTTGTTTGGTGTTGTAGCCGAGGCCGTCGAGCAAGACCTGTGTCATGGCGCTGGTGGCGATTACATCGGTCCAGTTCACGACGCCCATGCGCACGTTCTGGCACGATGCAGGTTCGGCGGCCATGACGCTGGCGCTCAGGAAAGCGGTACCGCTGAGTGCAAGAACACAGCTGCTGATCAGTCGTTTCATCTCAGGTTTCCTCGGCAGTTCGTTATTGTGGATTCCGGTGTCTGTGCGCCGGTGATGCCAAGTTACGCAGCTAAGCACCCATGAAAACGCACTGCGGCGACCAGCTCTTGCACTGCAGCGACCTGTCCACTTGAATGCCGCTCGCAAGTGGCGTATCAACAGCACACGCTACCCGCGAATCGAGTGCGCTCCATGTCCCAGGATTTCTACTTCATGTTGATGCCGGGTTTCTCGGCCATCGGTTTCATCTCGGCCATCGAGCCGTTGCGGGTCGCCAATCGATTTCGCGGCGAGCTGTATCGCTGGCACGTGCTGAGTGCGGATGGCGGGGCAGTGCTGGCCAGTAACGGCATGTCGGTCAACGCCGATGCAGCACTGGAACCGCTGAAGAAAGGCGCGACCTTATTGGTGGTTGCCGGTTTTGAACCGCTGAAATTCGCCACGCCAGCTCTGGAGCACTGGCTGCGCCGGCTGGACAACGAAGGCGTGACACTCGGCGCCATCGACACCGGCAGCTTCGTTCTCGCCGAGGCCGGCTTACTTGATGGGCATCGCCTGACACTGCATTGGGAAGCCATCGACGCGTTCAAGGAATCTTATCCACAGCTCAGCGTCACTCAGGAGCTGTTCGAGATCGACCGCCGGCGCATCACCTCGGCTGGCGGCACCGCCTCCATCGACCTGATGCTCGACCTCATCGCCCAGGCCCACGGTCCGGAACTGGCGATCCAGGTCAGCGAACAATTCGTGCTCGGACGCATCCGCCCGCGCAAAGACCACCAGCGCATGGAAGTCGCCACGCGCTATGGCATCAGCAACAAGAAGCTCGTTCACGTGATCGGCGAGATGGAACAACACAGCGAACCGCCGCTGACCACGCTGGAGCTGGCGGAGTCGATCAAGGTGACACGGCGGCAGTTGGAGCGGTTGTTTCGGTTGCACCTGAACGACACACCGAGCAATTTCTACCTGCGGCTAAGGCTGGAGAAGGCGCGGCAGTTGCTGCGGCAGACCGATATGAGTGTGCTGGAAGTGAGCATTGCGTGCGGGTTTGAATCGCCGTCGTACTTCACCCGCAGTTATCGGGCGAAGTTTGAGCGGTGTCCGCGGGAAGACCGGCGACAAACCCAAAAGGCCTGAAACTACCAACGGAAAAAACCGAATCCTGTAGGAGCGAGGCTTGCCCGCGAAGAGGCCGCCTCAATCGAAATCACCGTCGTTTGACACTCCGCCTTCGCGGGCAAGCCTCGCTCCTACAGGTCGTGTCGCGTTTACTTTTTCATCAGTGCCGAACAGGCGGCTTTGTAAGCCTCATGCTGATACTTGTTCAGCGTCCCCGGCAGTTCGAAATCAAACTTCTTGTTCTGCGCATTGATCGTCTGCGGCGACAGCAACGTCACCTCGCAACTCTCCAGCAACTGAAAAACGCCTTCGATCTTGAACGTGGTCGGCCCACCGGCGAATTCGCCTTTCTTGCTGCGCTTCTTGATCGCGATCCGGTCTATGGAATTCTCGCGTACAAACGATGCGACCTGAGCGGCAAAGACTTTGACGTTGGCGGCTTCGTCGTCATCGTCAAGGGCGATTTTCTTGGTGTTCAGCGCGACGTGGCTCAGTACCTGATCGTCGAGGGAGGCCACGGCGATGATCGCTTCGCTGCCTTTGATTTCGATGCCGCAGATTTTCATTTGAATCCCTCTACCAAATTATGGTGTGCAGCTTACCGCTCGCGTTGGCAGGGTGTAGAAACAATAAGCTCAGCTCTTAATCACTCCTGCCCAATCGACTCCAAAAACTCCGACCGCTCATCACTCATCCGCGCCACGCAATCGTTCTGCGCAATGGTGAATGCCTTGCTGCCGCTGGTCGCCGGAAACGCTTCAACTGTGCAATCCGCATCCCGGGTTTTCAGCCATTGCTGCTGGGCGGTTTTGAGTTTTGCGGTGATGTCGGCCAGTTGTGTCGGGTTTTTGCCGTAGAGCGTTTGCATGCGTTCGGTCAGGCTCTGGTAGTTGTCTTTGAGCAGGTCTTCGGCGGTGGTTCGGCTGTAGACCGAGCATTCCAGGGTCTGGACTTCGTTTTCGACCGCATCGCAGGGGTTGATGTCGGACTCTTCAGCCGCCTGTACGCCGGTCGCTATCAGTGCCATTGCCAGTAAGATCGATTTCATTGCGCCTCAGCCCCTTTTTTGGCCCAAATTCCGTAATGCGGCGAATTCTGGCCCATGCGCAAGTCCTTGAACAGGTGGCCCGCGACGTTCAACGACGACCCTTTGTCGCAGATTGACGCTTTCGGCAAACCCCCTGTCGTTTTTGCACCCGGCTGCACCGGTACTCAGGCATATGCTGGCCCCAAAGCGCCGGCAGACGATTCGGCGCATGAATCGCTAATAGGGGACAGCCTGATGAGCCCAGCCGAATTGCACGCCGACAGCATCGTTATCGACGGGCTGATTATTGCCAAGTGGAACCGCGAGCTGTTTGAAGACATGC
This sequence comes from Pseudomonas sp. BF-RE-22, assembly GCF_019956155.1. Classification (NCBI taxonomy): domain Bacteria; kingdom Pseudomonadati; phylum Pseudomonadota; class Gammaproteobacteria; order Pseudomonadales; family Pseudomonadaceae; genus Pseudomonas; species Pseudomonas sp. BF-RE-22. Next base: position 108,318 of record NZ_JAHBDD010000055.1, read on the forward strand.
GCAAGGGCGGTCTGACCGCGGCCAACTGCACCGTGTCGGTGTGGGAGGGCTTTCAGGCCACCGTCAACAACATCGCCGCCAGCCAGAAGCTGATCCGCGAAAACAGCGACCTGGTGATTCCGGTTCGCACCACCGCCGACATCCGTAAAGCCAAAGAGCAGGGCAAGACCGGCATCCTGTTCGGTTTCCAGAATGCTCACGCCTTCGAAGACCAGATCGGCTATGTCGAGGTGTTCAAGCAGCTCGGCGTCGGTATCGTGCAGATGTGCTACAACACCCAGAACCTGGTCGGCACCGGTTGCTACGAGCGTGATGGCGGTCTGTCGGGCTTCGGTCGCGAAATCGTTGCCGAGATGAACCGCGTCGGGGTCATGTGCGACCTGTCCCACGTCGGTTCCAAGACTTCCGAAGAAGTCATCCTCGAATCGAAGAAACCGGTCTGCTACTCCCATTGCCTGCCGTCGGGTCTGAAAATTCACCCGCGCAACAAATCCGATGAAGAACTGAAGTTCATCGCCGACCACGGCGGTTTCGTCGGCGTGACCATGTTCGCGCCGTTCCTCGCCAAGGGCATCGATTCGACCATCGACGACTACGCCGAAGCCATCGAATACACCATGAACATCGTCGGCGAAGACGCCATCGGCATCGGCACCGACTTCACCCAGGGCCATGGCCAGGACTTCTTCGAATACCTGACCCATGACAAGGGCTACGCCCGCCGTCTGACCAGCTTCGGCAAGATCATCAACCCGCTGGGCATCCGCACCGTCGGCGAGTTCCCGAACCTGACCGAAACCCTGCTCAAGCGCGGCCATTCCGAGCGCGTGGTCCGCAAGATCATGGGCGAGAACTGGGTCAACGTCTTGAAAGATGTCTGGGGCGAATAAGCCGCCGCACCTCTGAATTCTTTCCCCCGGCCATCCGTGCCGGGGGCAACACAAAAATTTTTCTGGAGTTAAGTTTCCATGGCCAAGATCGCCCCGCAATTGCCTATCGAAGTCGACAGCGAAACCGGTGTCTGGACCTCCGACGCCCTGCCGATGCTGTACGTGCCGCGTCATTTCTTCGTCAACAACCACATGGGCATCGAGGAAGTGCTGGGCGCCGACGCCTACGCCGAAATTCTCTACAAGGCCGGCTACAAGTCCGCCTGGCACTGGTGTGAAAAAGAAGCTGAATGCCACGGCCTGGAAGGCGTCGCGGTGTTCGAGCACTACATGAAGCGCCTGTCGCAACGCGGCTGGGGCCTGTTCAAGATCCAGGACATCGACCTCGACAAAGGCACCGCCAGCGTCAAGCTTGAACACTCCGCTTTCGTCTACGTGTACGGCAAGGTCGGGCGCAAGGTCGACTACATGTTCACTGGCTGGTTTGCCGGTGCCATGGACCAGATTCTGCAAGCCCGCGGCAGCAAGATTCGCACCGTTGCCGAACAAGTCTACGGTGGCTCCGAAGAAGGCCACGACGACGGTTTGTTCACCGTCAAGCCGTTGTAAGTCGAGGAACCCGCCATGGCTTTCGAAGCAATGTTCCAGCCGATCCAGATCGGCAAACTGACCATCCGTAACCGCGTGCTCAGCACCGCGCATGCCGAGGTCTACGCGACCGACGGCGGCATGACCACCGATCGGTACGTCAAGTATTACGAAGAGAAAGCCAAGGGCGGGATCGGCCTGGCGATTTGCGGCGGTTCGTCCGTGGTGGCTATCGACAGCCCGCAGGAGTGGTGGAGTTCGGTGAACCTGTCCACCGACCGCATTATTCCGCACTTCCAGAATCTGGCCGACGCCATGCACAAGCATGGCGCCAAGATCATGATTCAGATTACCCACATGGGCCGGCGCTCGCGCTGGGACGGTTTCAACTGGCCGACGCTGATGTCGCCGTCCGGCATCCGTGAACCGGTGCACCGCGCCACCTGCAAAACCATCGAGCCGGAAGAAATCTGGCGGGTGATCGGCAACTACGCCCAAGCGGCCCGTCGTGCCAAGGCCGGTGGCCTGGACGGCGTTGAACTGTCGGCCGTGCACCAGCACATGATCGACCAGTTCTGGAGCCCGCGGGTCAACAAACGTACCGACGAATGGGGCGGCAGCTTCGAAGGCCGCATGAAATTCGGTCTGGAAGTGTTGAAAGCCGTGCGTGCCGAGGTTGGTGACGATTTCTGCGTGGGCATGCGTATCTGCGGTGACGAATTCCACCCGGACGGTCTGTCCCACGAGGACATGAAGCAGATTGCCAAGTATTACGACGACACCGGCATGCTCGATTTCCTCGGCGTCGTGGGTTCGGGTTGCGACACCCACAACACCCTGGCCAACGTGATTCCGAACATGAGTTACCCGCCGGAGCCGTTCCTGCACCTGGCGGCCGGCATCAAGGAAGTGGTCAAGGTTCCGGTGCTGCACGCACAGAACATCAAGGACCCGAACCAGGCGACCCGTATTCTGGAGGGCGGTTACGTCGACATGGTCGGCATGACCCGCGCGCACATCGCTGACCCGCACCTGATCGCCAAGATCAAGATGGGCCAGATCGACCAGATCAAACAATGCGTCGGCGCGAACTACTGCATCGACCGTCAGTATCAAGGCCTGGATGTGTTGTGCATCCAGAACGCGGCGACCTCCCGTGAATACATGGGCCTGCCGCACATCATCGAAAAAACCACTGGCGTGAAGCGCAAGGTGGTGGTGGTCGGGGCCGGTCCTGCCGGGATGGAAGCCGCCCGCGTGGCCGCCGAACGTGGCCACGACGTGACCCTGTTCGAGAAAAAGGAGTTCATCGGCGGGCAGATCACCACGGCGTCGAAAGCGCCGCAGCGTGACCAGATCGCCGGTATCACCCGCTGGTATCAGCTGGAACTGGCACGGTTGAAAGTCGACCTGCGCCTGGGCACTGCGGCTGATGCACCGACCATCATGGACCTGCGTCCGGATGTGGTGGTGCTGGCGGTTGGCGGCCATCCGTTCCTTGAGCAGAACGAACACTGGGGCGCGGCTGAAGGCCTGGTGGTCAGCAGCTGGGACGTGCTCGACGGCAAGGTCGCGCCGGGCAAGAACGTGCTGGTCTACGACACGATTTGCGAGTTCACCGGGATGTCGACCGCCGACTTCCTCGCCGACAAGGGCAGCCAGGTCGAGATCGTCACCGACGACATCAAGCCGGGCGTAGCGATTGGCGGTACGTCGTTCCCGACTTACTACCGCAGCATGTACCCGAAAGAAGTGATCATGACCGGGGACATGATGCTGGAGAAGGTCTACCGCGAAGGCGACAAGCTGGTGGCGGTACTGGAAAACGAATACACCGGCGCCAAAGAGGAGCGGGTGGTCGACCAAGTGGTCGTGGAAAACGGCGTGCGCCCGGACGAAGAAATCTACTACGCGCTGAAGGACGGCTCGCGGAACAAAGGCCAGATCGACGTCGAAGCCTTGTTCGCGATCAAGCCGCAGCCATGCCTTGAGCAGAGCGGTGACGGCTACCTGCTGTTCCGCATCGGCGACTGCGTGGCCCAGCGTAACGTGCACGCGGCGATCTACGACGCGCTGCGGCTGTGCAAGGATTTCTAAGAGCTTGTGGATAACCCTGTAGGAGCGAGGCTTGCCCGCGAAGGCGTCCTGACATTCAACATTGTTGTCGGCTGACCCATCGCATTCGCGGGCAAGCCTCGCTCCTACAGGAATCGGGCAAGGCATCCAGGTAGTTTGGCCTGCAAGACCCTGCGGTCTTTGGGAGCTCCACCATGTTGAACACCCTTCTTCCAATCCTGTTGTTCGCTGCCCTGGGCCTTGCTGTCCTCGGCGCGTTGCGGCGGGTGGCCATGTGGCGCCGGGGCCGAGCCTCCAAGGTCGACCTGATCGGTGGCCTGTTCGCCATGCCCAAGCGCTACATGGTCGATTTGCACCATGTTGTCGCGCGGGACAAATACATCGCCAACACCCACGTGGCCACGGCCGGTGGTGCGGTGGCGTCCATCGTGCTGGCGATTCTGGTGCACGGTTTCGGCCTGCATAACCGCTTCCTCGGTTACGCGCTGTTGTTGATGACAGTGGTGATGTTCGTCGGTGCGATCTTTGTGTACCTGCGTCGTCGCAACCCGCCGGCTCGCCTGTCCAAAGGGCCGTGGATGCGCCTGCCGAAAAGCTTGTTGGCGTTCTCGGCGAGCTTCTTCCTGTTGACTCTGCCGGTCGCCGGCATCCTTCCGGAGAATTTTGGCGGTTGGGTGGTGGCAGCGATCCTCGGGATCGGCGTGCTGTGGGGCGTCAGCGAGTTGTTCTTCGGCATGACCTGGGGCGGGCCGATGAAGCACGCCTTCGCCGGTGCCCTGCACCTGGCCTGGCACCGTCGCGCCGAGCGTTTTGGCGGTGGTCGTTCCACCGGTTTGAAACCGCTCGACCTGAACGATCCAAACGCACCGCTGGGCGTGGAAAAACCCAAGGATTTCACCTGGAACCAACTGCTCGGTTTCGACGCCTGTGTGCAATGCGGTAAGTGTGAAGCCGCGTGCCCGGCGTTCGCCGCCGGCCAGCCGCTGAACCCGAAAAAGCTGATTCAGGACATGGTCGTCGGCCTTGCCGGCGGCACCGATGCCAAGTTCGCCGGCAGCCCCTATCCGGGCAAAGCCATCGGCGAACACGCGGGCAACCCGCATCAACCGATCGTCAACGGTCTGGTGGACGCCGAAACGCTGTGGTCCTGCACCACCTGCCGTGCCTGCGTCGAGGAATGCCCGATGATGATCGAGCACGTCGATGCCATCGTCGACATGCGTCGCCATCTGACCCTGGAAAAAGGCGCGACCCCGAACAAGGGCGCCGAAGTCCTGGAAAACCTGATTGCCACCGACAACCCTGGCGGTTTCGCACCGGGTGGCCGGATGAACTGGGCAGCGGATTTGAACCTCAATCTGCTCAGCGAGAAAAAATCCACCGACGTGCTGTTCTGGGTCGGCGACGGCGCCTTCGACATGCGCAACCAGCGCACCTTGCGTGCCTTCGTCAAAGTGCTGAAAGCGGCCAAGGTCGACTTCGCGGTACTCGGTCTCGAAGAACGCGACAGCGGTGACGTAGCCCGACGTCTGGGCGACGAAGCGACGTTCCAGTTGTTGGCCAAGCGCAACATCCAGACCCTGGCCAAGTACAGTTTCAACCGCATCGTCACCTGCGACCCGCACAGCTTCCACGTGCTGAAAAATGAGTACGGCGCCTTCGACGGCAACTACCTGGTGCAGCACCACAGCACCTACATGGCCGAAATCATCGACGCCGGCGCGCTCAATCTCGGCCAGCACAAAGGCAGCAGCGTGACCTATCACGACCCGTGCTACCTCGGTCGCTATAACGGCGAATACGAGGCGCCGCGAGAAGTGCTGCGCGCCCTCGGGATTGAAGTGAAAGAGATGCAACGCTCCGGTTTCCGTTCACGCTGCTGCGGCGGCGGTGGCGGCGCGCCGATCACTGACATTCCGGGCAAGCAGCGGATCCCCGACATGCGCATGGAAGACATCCGCGAAACCGGCGCCGAACTGGTGGCCGTGGGTTGTCCACAATGCACCGCGATGCTCGAAGGCGTGGTTGAACCGCGGCCGTTGATCAAGGACATCGCCGAGCTGGTGGCGGACGCACTGCTTGAAGACGCAGCGCCAAGCAAACCGTCCACACCGGCCCAACGTGAACCTGCGGAGGCCCACTGATGAGCGACATTATCCGCCGCGACCCCCGCGCCGAATGGATTGCCCGTAACCGACTGCACCCGCTGCACGCGGCCATGCAGCCGGCGCAACACAGCTGGATGGGGCCGAACGGCGTCATCCGCAAGAACCCGCATGGCATCGGTTTTATCGGTCCCAACGGCATCAAGCGCATCGACCGCAGCGGCGCGCAGCAGGGCGGGGCGACCAAACGTTCGGCCGCTGTTGAAGTGCAATTGCCGCTGCATCAAGTGCCAGCACCTGCGTTTTACATCAGCGTGGTGCCGGACATGGTCGGTGGCCGCTTGAGCAGCCACGACAAGGATTTGCTCGGCCTGGCGCATCAGCTGGCCGGCAAGGACGGCGCGGTGTTGGCCGTGGTCTTCGGCGAACACAAGGAAAACGCGTTTGCCACCGCCGGCGTCGATCGCTTGCTGGTGCTCGAAGGCGACGAATTCAGTGGTTATGCACCGGAGCAACGTGTCCAGGGCCTGCGGGCTGTGGATAACCAGTTCAGCCCGCGTCACTGGCTGCTGCCGGACAGCCGCAGCGGTGGCGGCGAACTCGGTCGGCGCTTTGCCGCTGCACTGGGCGAACGCCCGGCCACACGGGTCTGGCAGGTCAAGGATCAGGAATGCATCGGCCGCGCTGGCGCCGGGTTGCAAGACCTTGCGCGTCCGGTCGCACGCTTGATTCTGGCCGCCGCCGAATGCGCCGAGCCGGTCAGCGAAACCCGTCATGAAGCCTTGCCGGTGGAGTTATCCACAACCGTGGCGCGCAGCTTGTCGCGGATCGAGGATCTGGGCGCTGTGGCCGTGGACCCGGCAGCCATTCCGATGGCCGAAGCAGAGTTCATCTTCTCCGGCGGCAACGGCGTCAAGGACTGGGGACTTTTCCACAGGACTGCCGAAGCGCTCGGCGCCACCGAAGGCGCATCCCGTGTGGCGGTGGACGATGGCTTCATGGCCCGTGATCGTCAGGTCGGCGCGTCCGGCACGTGGGTCACTGCGAGGGTCTACGTGGCGGTGGGGATTTCCGGGGCGATCCAGCACCTGCAAGGCATCGGTGCCTGCGACAAGGTGGTGGCGATCAACCTCGACCCAGGTTGCGACATGATCAAACGGGCCGACCTGTCGGTGATCGGCGAGAGTGCCGAGATTCTTCAAGCCTTGATCGATGCGATAGCGGCTTATCGCGACGACGCCAAGCGCGATGCGGCTTAAGGGAAGGAAAGGGTTATGAGCACGAAAATCATCAGCCTGGTGTCCATCGGCGCCCACCCGACCTCCGGCCGGCCACGTCGCGCGGAGCAGGATGCGCGGGCCGTGGAACTGGGTCTGCAACTGGCTGGGGATAACCTGCAAGTGCTGCATGCCGGCGACGTCGCGGAGCCTGCGCTGCGCGCCTATCTGGGCATGGGCCTGGAACAACTGCACGTGCTGGAGCAACCAGCTGGCGCCGATGCCTTGCCGGCGTTGACCGCCTATTTGCGCGATGCCGGAGCACAAGTCGTGCTGACTGGCAGCCAGGCAGAAACCGGCGAAGGCTCGGGCATGCTGCCGTTCCTGCTGGCGGAAAACCTCGGCTGGCCGCTGGTGGTCGGGCTGGCTCAGGTGGAGTCCATCGATGGCAGTTCGGCGCTTGTCCTTCAAGCGTTGCCCCGTGGTCAGCGCCGTCGTTTGAAGGTGCGACTGCCGTTCCTGGCGACTGTGGATAACGCGGCGCCGAAGCCTCGTCAGAGCGCGTACGGCCCGGCCCGGCGTGGTGTGTTGCAGGCGGATGAAGTCGAAGTGATCGATGATGCGTTGCTGGCCGTATCGACGCTGCAACCGGCCAAGCCTCGGCCTAAACGCTTGAAAGTGATCAAGGCCAAAAGCGGCGCGGACCGGATGAAAGCGGCGACAGCCAAAGCCAGTGGCGGCGGCGGGCAGGTGCTCAAAGGTGTCACGGCGCAAGCGGGTGCCGAAGCGATTCTCAAATTGCTGATCGAAGAAGGCGTGGTCCGCTAACCGCGAATCTGCACAGAACTAATGTAGGAGTGAGCCTGCTCGCGATGGTGGTGTATCAGTTGACATCTATTCAGCTGATACACCGCTATCGCGAGCAGGCTCGCTCCCACAGGGGGAAAGTTTAATGACCGTCAAATTTCGTTCGGCCCTGCGCGCGGATGCGCGGGAGATTGCCCGTCTGTTCCAGATTTCCTCGGAAGGCGCTTCGGATTACATCTGGAGCCAACTCGCCGAACCCGGCCAGGACCTGTTGGATGTCGGCGCCCTGCGTTACGCCCGTGACGACGTGGATTTCTCCTACCAGAACTGCCTCATCGCCGAGGCCGACGGCCACGTCATCGGCATGATGCACAGCTACGTGATGCGCCACGATCCACTGGCCGAGCCCACCACCGATCCGGTGCTGGCGCCGTATGCCGACATGGAAATCCCCGACACGCTGTACATATCGAGCCTCGCGCTGCATGAAGGCTGGCGCAACCAGGGCCTTGGCAAACAGTTCCTCGCCCACGCTCACGAACGCGCCCGCCAGTTGGGGCTCAAGGGCTTGAGCCTGATCGACTATGCCGTCAACACCGGCGCCCGTCGTTTCTATGAACGGCATGGATTCCGCATCGTCGATACCTGCCAGATCACGCCACACCCGATGATTCGGGTGACCGGCGACGCTTACCTCATGCAGTGGCCCTAGTGAGCTACATTTCTTAATGAGCGGCCCGAGGCGGCAGCAGCGCTGATTCATAAAACTCGTTTTCAGGAATGGGTTGTCGATGAACGCGGTCAGTCGGCGTGAGACATGTCTGATCTGTGGCGTGATGCTGGTTGTGATGGTTGCGGCCGCTGAAACCCGCCAGGGCGATCCGGATTTCTATCAATGGATCGACTCTGCGCAGGGGCGGCACGCCTCCCTGGCGCAAATGAAGCAACACTGCGATCAGGTGTTGGCGCCTGATAAAAACCTCAATTGTTCAGTCACCGTTCTCGCCAGAATGTTCGAGACCAAGGCCGCCAATCAGCTGCCCGATTACTACCTGGCAATCAAGCGGCGCCATGCTCAAGCCATCGCCAATGACCCTGAACTCCAACAGTTGTTCTCCATGTTCGGCAGCGAATCGATCGCGACCTTGCGGCAGGTCGCCGATTTCTCGCTGACAAGATCACCGCGACGCGAAGTGCTGCCGATTCATCCTTCCCCAAACGATGGCCACGAGACGAATGAGGTGCTGCCGTACCTCGATGTAAGAGCCGCCAACGGTGTTTCGGCGCGGTTCATTCTTGATACGGGCGCCCCGCAAACCCGGGTCAACAGCGAAACCGCGAAACAGATGGGCATCAAGCTGCTGACCGACTCTGATTACGGTTACAGCACCTTCTACGGCGAGCGAGACCTGGCGGCCAAACTCGGAATCCTTGAGTCCCTGAAGATCGGTGCAAGCGAGTTCAGGAACGTCCTGGTGTTTGTCAGTGACCGGGATAACTTATTGGGGCTCGACCTGATCGGTAAGCTGGGACGATTGAACATTACGAAAAAGACGCTGGAGATCAACGCCGGGGCGCCCACACGATGTGATTCGCCGGTCACCTTCATCCGTATCGACATCAATCAACGATTGACCCTTGCTGCGCGGCTGGATCGGCGTGCGACCGTGGCGATTATCGACACCGGCAATGTGGATTACCTGACATCGGCCTCACCCGGCGTTTCACCTGTTCATGTCATCGATAAGCCGAACCACCAGATCTTCAGGGGCGAGTTGAGCTTGTCCGGGCGTACCCGTCTGATCGCCTACAAGTACTACCCGGACTTTACGATCCCGCCGTCGATGCTGCTTGGGCAGTACGTGCCGTCGATTTTGCTCGGATGGCGTGCATTCAATGATTACGAGTTGAATCTGGATATTGCTTCGGGCCTGTCCTGTTTCAACAGGGTTTGATCACGGTTACCCACAATCCCTGTTAGCGCTTCTGTGGATAACGTGTTCGCCCATCGCTGCACGCCATACGAATCAAGCCCTGCAAGCCTTCGTACAAAAAACAACCAGCCTAAGTTGCGGTTTTTTCGGGCTTTTTCCAGAGGATAAGTCTATTCGTTCGCCAATACTTGCCCCCAATCTCTGTTGGCGCTTCTGTGGATAAGATGTTCGCTGTCCGCTACAGGCCATATAAACCGGGCCTGTACGCTGCATGATTAAAAAATGATCAATTTGCCGGTTTGGAGGGGCGAACCTCGCGCAAACCCTGATTTATCGCGGCTTTCGGCGGTTTTCCACAGAGGCGGCGAAGTTGCCCCCAAAGTCTGTTGGCGCTTCTGTGGATAAGGTGTTCGCCATCCGCTACAGGCCACGTGCTGCGTGGCTTTCAGGTGTCAGGTTAAAAAACAACCAATCGCTGTTCAAAACCCTGCTTCTGGATAAGTCACGGATTTTCTTCGGTTTCTGTGGAGAAAGTTAGGGGGCGTCGCACACTTGTCCCCATTAGCTGTGGGTGGAGGTGTGGATAACTTGTTTGCGGAAGGCTGGAAGCCACGAACGGCATAGCGCTGAACGCAATAGATCATATTTCGTACAGTTCTAAGATCGCGGAGAGTCAGAAGGGGATGTGTTGCGAGGGATGGCGCCATCGCGAGCAAGCTTGCTCCTACATTGGATCTTCGGTGCGCCAAAGATCCCCTGTGGGAGCGAGCCTGCTCGCGATGTTTTTGATCTTTAACCCTGAACCGGAACACCCTTGAGGTAAGGCGCAGGCTCAGCACCAAGGTTGTTCAGCAGACGCTCGCTGTACCAATCCACAAAGTTCACCACACCAAACTCATAGGTCTTGGAGTAAGGCCCTGGCTGGTAAGCCGAGGAGTTGATGCCGCGCTGGTTTTCTTCAGCCAGGCGACGGTCCTGGTCGTTGGTGGCATCCCAGACCTGGCGCATGCGCTCCACGTCGTAGTCGACGCCTTCGACGGCATCCTTGTGCACGATCCACTTGGTGGTGACCATGGTTTCCTGCGCACTGATCGGCCACACGGTGAAGACGATGATGTGGTCGCCCATGCAGTGGTTCCACGAGTGCGGCAGGTGCAGGATGCGCATCGAGCCCAGGTCCGGGTTCTTGATGCGGCCCATGAGTTTGGCGCAACCCTGTTTGCCGTCCATGGTCATCGACACGGTGCCTTTGAGCAGCGGCATGCGCACGATGCGGTTACGCAGGCCGAAGCTGGCGTGGGCGTAAGGGATCTTCTCGGCTTCCCAGGCAGCGGCGGAAGCGGCGACGTGGTCCTTGAACGCCTGGTCGGCGCGCGGGTCGGTGACGTCGTCCCATTCCAGCAGGGTTTTCAGCAGTTCCGGGTGCGACGCGTTGCAGTGGTAGCACTCGCGGTTGTTTTCCAGCACCAGTTTCCAGTTGGCCTTTTCCATCAAGGTGGTTTGCACCGCCACCTTGGTGTTTTCCATGTCGTACGGTTCCATGTAATGGTTCAGCGTCGACAGGAAGTCATCGATGGCCGGCGGATTCTCCGACAGGCTGATGAAAATATAGCCGCCAGCGGTCTTCACGTTCACCGGTTTGAGGCCGTACTGCTTCATGTCGAAATCGGCGCCCATCTCGGTGCCGGCGAACAGCAGGCGACCGTCCAGCTCGTAGGTCCACTGGTGGTAGTGGCAGACCAGCTTGGCGACTTTGCCTTTTTCACTGGTGCACAGCCGCGAACCGCGGTGACGGCAGACGTTGTGGAAGGCGTGAACCACGCCTTCGGCGCCGCGAATCACGATGATCGGGTTCTTGCCGACTTGCAGGGTCAGGTAGTTGCCCTTGGTCGGGATTTCGCAGGTCATGCCGGCGATCAACCACTCTTTCTGGAAGATCTCCTGCATGTCGATATCAAACAGCCGCTCGTCAGAGTAAAACGGCTGCGGCAGCGAGAAGGTGCGCTCGCGCTCTTGCAGCATCTGCGCGGTGGCCTTGCGTGCGGGTTCCAGCGGATCGCCCAGGCTGATTTTTGCGGTGACGTCCATCGTGTATATCCTCAAGGCCATCTGCGTGGCCGCGAAAGTGGCTGATCAGGGTTGCTACGCAAGGTGTAAAGGTTATGTCTTGGTATGGGGCGAGTGTGGGGCCGGCGTTGCCCGGAACCTTATCCATGGGCGACATGGCCCAATCTGTTCCCGACGCGTAACCCCCGGCAGTTGGGGGCTGGTCGCGATAAGTATGTGAATGTCGCAGATAGGTAAATGGGTGGTCTGCGCTATACGCAGAATCGTCAACATAAGGCCGACCATCGGCGGTGGAGAACAGCATGTCCAACAGCTTCCTGAATCCGGTAACCACCCAGACCTGGGCCAATGGCCGACACATCGTCCGTTGCGTCAAAGTCATCCAGGAAACCTGGGATGTGCGCACCTTCTGCTTTATGGCCGACCAGCCGATCATGTTCTTCTTCAAGCCGGGGCAATTCGTCACCCTGGAGCTGGAAATCGATGGCCAGCAGATCATGCGTTCGTACACCATTTCCAGTTCGCCCTCGGTGCCGTACAGCTTTTCGGTCACGATCAAGCGCGTGCCGGGCGGCAAGGTTTCGAACTGGCTGCACGACACCCTGCATGAAGGCTACGAACTGGCGGTGCACGGCCCGGTCGGGCTGTTTAACGCGATCGACTTCCCGAACCCGAAAGTGCTGTACCTCAGTGGCGGCGTGGGCATCACGCCGTGCATGTCCATGGCCCGCTGGTTCTTCGATACCAACGGCAATGTCGACATGGCGTTTATCCACAGCGCCCGCTCGCCGAAAGACATCATTTATCACCGCGAGCTGGAACACATGGCCGCGCGGATCGAAAATTTCAGCCTGCACCTGATCTGTGAAAAACATGGTTTTGGTGAGCCATGGGCCGGTTATCGCGGTTATCTGAACCACAAGATGCTGGAACTGATGGTCCCGGACTTCCTTGAGCGCGAAGTGTTCTGCTGCGGCCCGACGCCTTACATGAACGCGGTCAAGCGCCTGCTGGAAAACGCCGGCTTCAATATGAAGCACTACCACGAGGAATCATTCGGCGCCACGCCGCCAGAGGCGATCGCCGATGCCGTGGAGAATGCCGAGCAGGCCGCTGACGCGCCGGAAATCGATGCGGCTGATTTGCATGAGGTGGAATTCACCGCCTCGGGCAAGAGCATCCGCGTGGCACCGGGCGAGACCGTGCATGCGGCGGCCGCCAAGGTCGGCCTGATGATTCCGAAAGCTTGCGGCATGGGCATTTGCGGCACCTGCAAGGTGCTCAAGCTTGGCGGCGAAGTGGAGATGGACCACAACGGCGGGATCACCGAAGAAGACGAAGCCGAAGGGTTCATCCTGTCGTGCTGCAGCGTGCCGAAGGGCGACGTTCGCATCGAGTATTGATGGTCGCACGATAAACCTGTAGGAGCTGTCGAGTGAAACGAGGCGGCGATCTTTTGACCTTGATTTTTGAAGTCAAAAGATCGCCGCCTCGTTTCACTCGACAGCTCCTACAAGGTTGTGGATATCTCAGTCGACGAATAGGTCTGGCATCAACTTGTCGTTGGTGCCGGGCTCAAAGCGGTAATGATCGAATTCGGTCGCGCCGTGCTCCCGCAGAATTTCCTCATCAATCAGCAGCCGACCGGTGATGCTGCGACCGTTGCTGTCCAGGATGGCGTGAGCAGCATCCGCCATGATCTCCGGCGTACGCGCATGTTTGAACGACTCGCGTGAGCCCAATTGAAATTCGATGGCGGCGGTGGCGATCATCGTCTGCGGCCACAGCGAGTTGACACTGATCCCGTAATTCTTGAATTCCTCGCTCATGCCCAACGTGAGCATGCTCATGCCGTATTTGGTCACGGTGTACGGGCTGTATTGGGCGAACCACTTGGTTGCCAGGTTCAGTGGCGGTGACAGGTTGAGGATATGACCGCTGCTTTTCTTCAGGTAAGGCAGGGCTGCCTGGCTGCACAGCAATACGGCGCGGGTGTTGATCTGGTGCATCAGGTCGAAGCGCTTGAGCTCGATGTGCTGAACCCCGGTCAGCTTGATCGCGCCGGCGTTGTTGACCAGCGCATTGATGCCGCCGAAATGCTCGTTGGCCTGGGCCAGTGCCTCACGCACCGCGACTTCATCACGCACATCCACCTGCAGCGCCAGCGCCTTGCCGCCGGCGGCTTCGACTTCCTTTGCGACGCTGAAAATCGTGCCCGGCAATTTGGCGTGCGGCTCTGCACTTTTGGCTGCAATCACGATGTTGGCCCCATCGCGCGCGGCCCGCAGCGCGATCTCACGACCAATCCCGCGGCTGGCGCCGGTGATGAACAGGGTTTTGCCTTGAAGGGACATGCGTGCGCTCCTGATTATTGTTATCTGAGCGCTTCAATGTAGACCAACATGCGTGGTGCATCTTGCTGGCGAGGGTGGTGTGTCGGGTGTACCGCGTTGCGGCGATCGCCAGCAAGCCGGCTCCTACAGGGTTTGTGTCGTACGCAGGATGGCAGGCGGGGCGGGAATTTGTAGGAGCCGGCTTGCCGGCGATGGCGGTGTGTCGGGTGTACCGCGTCGTCTGGATCGCCAGCAAGCCGGCTCCTACAGGGTTTGTGTCGTACGCAGGATGGCAGGCGGGGCGGGAATTTGTAGGAGCCGGCTTGCCGGCGATGGCGGTGTGTCGGGTGTACCGCGTCGTCTGGATCGCCAGCAAGCTGGCTCCTACGGGGTTTGTGTTGTTAGCGGGACATCACTTCGCGAATATCCGCTGCCAATTCACGTACGCGTTCTTCCTCGGTGTCCCAGGAGCACATGAAGCGGGCGCCGCCGTTGCCGATGAAGGTGTAGAAGCGCCAGCCCTTGGCGGTCAGTGCGGCGATGGCCGGTTCCGAGAGTTGCAGGAACACGCCGTTGGCCTGCACCGGGAACATCAGTTCCACGCCCTGGATATCGCTGACCAGTTCCGCCAGCAGTTGCGCACAATGGTTGGCGTGACGGGCGTATTTGAGCCAGGCATCGTTTTCCAGGATCCCGACCCACGGCGCCGAGAGGAAGCGCATTTTCGAGGCCAGTTGCCCGGCCTGTTTGCAGCGGTAGTCGAAGTCTTCGGCCAGTTTGTGGTTGAAGAACAGAATCGCCTCACCCACTGCCATGCCGTTTTTCGTACCGCCGAAGCACAGCACGTCAACACCAGCCTTCCAGGTCAGGTCGGCCGGTGTGCAGCCGAGGAACGCGCAGGCGTTGGAGAAGCGCGCGCCGTCCATGTGCAGGTTCAGGCCGAGTTCTTTGCAGGTGGCGCTGATGGCGCGGATTTCTTCCGGGGTGTAGACGCTGCCGACTTCGGTGGCTTGGGTCAGGGTCACGACGCGCGGTTTCGGGTAGTGAATGTCCTGGCGCTTGAGGGCCACTTCGCGGATCGATTCCGGGGTCAGCTTGCCGTTCTCGGTGCGGGCGACCAGCAGCTTGGAGCCGTTGGAAAAGAACTCCGGCGCGCCGCATTCGTCGGTTTCGACGTGGGCGGTTTCCGAGCAGATCACGCTGTGGTAACTCTGGCACAGCGACGACAAGGCCAGGGAGTTGGCGGCGGTGCCGTTGAAGGCGAAGAACACTTCGCAGTCGGTTTCGAACAGTTTGCGGAAATCATCGGACGCGCGAGCGGTCCATTCATCGTCGCCGTAGGCGCGCTGGTGGCCGTGGTTGGCCTGTTCCATCGCCGCCCAGGCTTCAGGGCAGATACCGGAATAGTTGTCGCTGGCGAATTGTTGGCTCTTATCGGTCATGGCCCTGCTTTCCGTGGTCGGGACGCTTATGGTGAAGCGTCTCGTGGTCAATGATGGTGCGCACTTTACCGAAGATCATCCGGCGAGCACACAGGATGCGTCTGACAGAAAAATACAAAGACGACGGGCGATTATGCACATGACTCAACGGGATGGGGCACTGGATCTGCTCAAGTGGCTGGCGCTGCTGAGCATGGTGCTCGATCACCTGCGATATGTCGGTTATTCCCTCGATCTGCTGTATGTGCCCGGACGACTGGCGTTTCCGTGGTTTTGTCTGGCAATGGCGGCGAACCTGTCGCGTTCACGACAAGTCACACATCAATGGCGGTATCTGGGCTGGTTGATTCTGTTTAGTGCTATCAGCGAAATCCCTTACAGGATGTTCATCCCCGATCCCGACACCTTGAACGTGCTGCCTACGCTGGCGCTTGGGCTTTTGGTCGCGCGTGGCTGGCAACAAAAGACGCTGCCATCGCGCCTGCTTGCGGTTGCTGTCTTAGTGCTGGCAGCGGTGTTCACGGAATACCTGATGTTCGGCGTTTTTGGTGTGTTGTTGCCGCTGGCGATGTTGCTGGTGCTCAAGCGGCCCTGGTATTTCAGCCTGTTGCCGGGGTTGATCTGTCTGGCCGCCAATCAATGGGAGGTGCTGTATTACTCCGCCCGGTTGGGTAACAGTGCGGCGATCCCTGGCATTGCCGCTTGTCTGATCGCGCCATGGCTCGGGTTGTTCTTGTTGCGACATGCGCGACGCATCAATCCTCCAGCCATGCGGCGCTGGGCGTATGCCCTTTATCCGTTGCATTTCCTCTTGCTGTTAATCGTCCGCCAGATCGCCGCATAACCCCTGTAGGAGCGAGCCTGCTCGCGATGAGGCCGTCACAGCCAGCATCGATGTTGCCTGACCCACCGCTATCGCCGGCAAGCCGGTCTCACTCCCACAGGGATATCTACTGGTTCAAGGATCGTGTTCGTTCAGCCATTTCGGTCTATGTCGTAAACGCACCTTTGCGTGGCGTCCGTAGGCATTTGACCTGTCTGCGCCGGTCATACCATCGCTATCAAAGGGCACTGCCGAAACGCCGTGCCTTACCGAGACGAATGGCGCACAGATGCCGCTGGGAGAGACGCGATGTTCAGCAAGCAAGACCAGATCAAAGGTTACGACGATGCACTGCTGGCGGCGATGAATGCCGAGGAGCAACGCCAGGAAGATCACATCGAGCTGATCGCGTCCGAAAACTACACCAGCAAACGCGTCATGGAAGCGCAGGGCAGCGGCCTGACCAACAAATACGCCGAAGGCTATCCGGGCAAGCGCTACTACGGTGGCTGCGAGCACGTCGACAAGGTTGAAGCGCTGGCCATCGAACGCGCCAAGCAACTGTTCGGCGCCGATTACGCCAACGTGCAGCCGCACTCCGGTTCTTCGGCAAACAGCGCCGTTTACCTGGCCCTGCTGCAAGCCGGCGACACCATTCTGGGCATGAGCCTGGCCCACGGCGGTCACCTGACCCACGGCGCCAAGGTTTCGTCTTCGGGCAAGCTGTACAACGCCGTGCAGTACGGCATCGACACCAAGACCGGTCTGATCGACTACGACGAAGTCGAGCGCCTGGCCGTCGAGTGCAAGCCGAAGATGATCGTTGCCGGCTTCTCTGCTTACTCCAAGACCCTCGACTTCCCACGCTTCCGTCAGATCGCTGACAAAGTGGGCGCGCTGCTGTTCGTCGACATGGCCCACGTTGCCGGTCTGGTCGCTGCCGGTCTGTACCCGAACCCGCTGCCGTACGCCGACGTGGTGACCACCACCACCCACAAGACCCTGCGCGGTCCGCGTGGCGGCCTGATCCTGGCCAAGGCCAACGAAGAAATCGAGAAGAAGCTCAACGCAGCCGTATTCCCGGGTGCCCAGGGCGGCCCGCTGATGCACGTCATCGCCGGTAAAGCGGTGTGCTTCAAGGAAGCGCTGGAGCCAGGTTTCAAGGCTTACCAGCAACAAGTGATCGATAACGCCCAGGCCATGGCCGGCGTATTTATCAAACGCGGCTACGATGTAGTGTCCGGCGGCACCGATAACCACCTGTTCCTGGTCAGCCTGATTCGTCAGGGCCTCACCGGCAAAGAGGCGGATGCAGCACTCGGTCGCGCCCACATCACTGTGAACAAGAACGCTGTCCCGAACGATCCACAGTCGCCGTTCGTCACTTCCGGCCTGCGCATCGGCACCCCTGCGGTGACCACCCGCGGCTTCAAGGTGACCCAGTGCGTCACGCTGGCCGGCTGGATCTGCGACATCCTCGACAACCTCGGCGACGCCGATGTCGAAGCGAACGTCGCGCAGCAAGTGTCGGCCCTGTGCGCGGACTTCCCGGTTTATCGCTGAGCGCGGTTTTGGAGTAAATGACTATGCAACGCTACTCGGGCTTCGGCCTCTTCAAACACTCCCTCAGCCATCATGAAAACTGGCAGAAAATGTGGCGCACGCCGACCCCTAAAAAGGTCTACGACGTGGTCATCGTCGGCGGTGGCGGGCATGGTCTCGCCACGGCTTACTACCTGGCCAAGGAACACGGCATCACCAACGTGGCCGTGGTCGAAAAAGGCTGGCTGGGCGGCGGTAACACCGCGCGCAACACCACCATCGTTCGCTCCAACTACCTGTGGGACGAGTCGGCGCACCTGTACGAACACGCGATGAAACTGTGGGAAGGCCTGTCCCAGGACCTGAACTACAACGTGATGTTCTCCCAGCGCGGCGTCTACAACCTGTGCCACACCCTGCAGGACATTCGTGATTCCGAGCGTCGGGTCAGCGCCAACCGCCTCAACGGCGTGGACGGCGAGCTGCTCGATGCCAAGCAAGTAGCGGACGAGATTCCGTACCTCGACTGCTCGAAGAACACTCGCTACCCGGTGATGGGCGCTACCGTCCAGCGTCGCGGCGGCGTCGCCCGTCACGATGCCGTGGCATGGGGCTTTGCCCGTGCCGCTGACGCACTCGGCGTGGACCTGATCCAGCAGACCGAAGTGATCGGTTTCCGCAAGGAAAACGGTGTGTGCATCGGCGTTGAAACCAACAAGGGCTTCATCGGCGCCAAGCGCGTCGGTGTGGTCACCGCCGGTAACTCCGGGCACATGGCCAAACTCGCTGGTTTCCGTCTGCCGATCGAATCCCACCCGCTGCAAGCGTTGGTGTCCGAGCCGATCAAGCCGATTATCGACAGCGTGATCATGTCCAACGCCGTACACGGTTACATCAGCCAGTCCGACAAGGGCGACCTGGTGATCGGTGCCGGTATCGACGGCTACAACGGCTACGGCCAGCGTGGTTCGTACCCGGTGATCGAGCACACCATCCAGGCCATCGTCGAGATGTTCCCGGTGTTGTCCCGCGTACGCATGAACCGGCAGTGGGGCGGCATCGTCGACACCACGCCGGATGCCTGCCCGATCATCTCGAAAACCCCGGTACCAAACATGTTCTTCAACTGCGGTTGGGGCACCGGTGGCTTCAAGGCAACACCTGGCTCGGGCAACGTGTTTGCCGCGAGCCTGGCCAAGGGTGAAATGCACCCATTGGCCGCACCTTTCTCCATCGACCGTTTCCACAACGGTGCGTTGATCGATGAACACGGCGCTGCTGCGGTTGCCCACTAACAGGAGAAATCCCCATGTTGCATATCTTCTGTCCTCACTGCGGCGAGCTGCGCTCTGAAGAGGAATTCCACGCATCCGGCCAGGCGCACATCCCGCGTCCACTGGATCCGAACACCTGCACCGACGAGGAGTGGGGCGACTACATGTTCTTCCGCGATAACCCTCGCGGCCTGCACCACGAGCTGTGGGATCACGTTGCCGGTTGCCGTCAGTACTTCAACGTCACCCGCGACACCGTGACCTACGAGATTCTCGAGACTTACAAGATCGGCACCAAGCCACAATTCACCGACAAGACCGATAGCTCGAAAGCGGCTACGACGGCTCTGGGAGAGAAGGTATGAGCCAGATCAATCGCCTGTCCAACGGCGGACGGATCGACCGCAACAAAGTGCTGAGCTTCACCTTCAACGGCCAGACCTACAAAGGCTTTGAAGGCGATTCCCTGGCCGCTGCACTGCTGGCCAACGGCGTCGACATCATCGGTCGCAGCTTCAAGTATTCCCGTCCGCGCGGCATCTTCGCCGCCGGTGCCGAAGAGCCGAACGCCGTGCTGCAGATCGGCGCGACCGAAGCCACGCAAATCCCGAACGTACGCGCCACGCAACAAGCGCTGTACCAGGGCCTGGTCGCCACCAGCACCAACGGCTGGCCGAGCGTGAACAACGACATGATGGGGATTCTCGGCAAGGTCGGCGGCAAGCTGATGCCGCCGGGCTTCTACTACAAAACCTTCATGTACCCGCAATCGTTCTGGATGACTTACGAGAAGTACATTCGTAAGGCTGCCGGTCTTGGCCGCTCGCCGACCGAGAACGATCCGGACACCTACGACTACATGAACCAGCACTGCGACGTGCTGATCGTCGGCGGTGGCCCGGCTGGCCTGGCCGCTGCTTTGGCAGCCGCTCGCAGCGGTGCTCGCGTCATTCTGGCCGATGAGCAGGAAGAGTTCGGCGGCAGCCTGCTCGACTCCCGCGAAAGCCTCGACGGCAAACCTGCCGTGGAATGGGTCGCCAGCGTCCTCGACGAACTGAAGAACACCCCGGACGTGCTGCTGTTGCCGCGCGCCACGGTCAACGGCTACCACGACCATAACTTCCTGACCATTCACGAGCGCCTGACCGATCACCTCGGTGACCGCGCCCCGATTGGCCAGGTGCGTCAGCGCATCCACCGGGTTCGCGCCAAGCGCGTAGTCCTGGCGACCGGCGCTCACGAGCGTCCACTGGTCTACGGCAACAACGACGTGCCGGGCAACATGCTCGCCGGCGCTGTGTCGACTTACGTCCGTCGCTACGGCGTGGCACCGGGTAAAAAACTGGTGCTGTCGACCAACAACGATCACGCCTACCGCGTTGCCCTGGATTGGCTCGACGCCAGCCTGCAAGTGGTGGCCATCGCCGACGCCCGCAGCAATCCGCGTGGTGCACTGGTTGAAGAAGCCCGCGCCAAAGGCATTCGCATCCTGACCGGCAGCGCCGTGATCGAGGCCCGTGGCAGCAAGCACGTGACCGCCGCTCGCGTTGCCGCGATCGACGTCAAAGCTCATTCCGTGACCAGCCCTGGCGAGTGGCTCGAATGCGACCTGGTTGCCAGTTCCGGCGGTTACAGCCCGGTGGTTCACCTGGCTTCGCACCTGGGCGGCAAGCCGATCTGGCGTGAAGACATCCTCGGTTTCGTACCGGGTGAAGCACCGCAGAAACGTGTGTGCGTCGGTGGCATCAACGGCGTCTACGGCCTCGGCGATTCGCTGGCCGACGGTTTTGAAGGCGGCGCTCGCGCAGCCAGCGAAGCCGGTTTCAGTGTGGTCGAAGGCTCCTTGCCGAAAGCCCTGAGCCGCCTGGAAGAGCCTACGTTGGCGCTGTTCCAGGTGCCGCACGAAAAGAACACCGCACGTGCGCCGAAGCAATTCGTCGACCTGCAAAACGACGTCACCGCCGCCGCCATTGAACTGGCGACCCGCGAGGGCTTCGAGTCGGTCGAGCACGTCAAACGCTACACCGCACTGGGCTTCGGCACTGACCAGGGCAAGCTCGGCAACGTCAACGGCCTGGCCATTGCCGCCCGTTCGCTGAACGTGACCATCCCGCAGATGGGCACCACCATGTTCCGTCCGAACTACACGCCGGTGACTTTCGGCGCCGTGGCCGGCCGTCACTGTGGGCACATCTTCGAACCTGTGCGCTTCACTGCGCTGCATCACTGGCACGTGAAGAATGGCGCTGAATTCGAAGACGTCGGTCAGTGGAAACGTCCTTGGTACTTCCCGAAAAACGGTGAAGACATTCACGCCGCCGTGAAACGCGAATGCAAAGCCGTGCGCGACAGCGTCGGCCTGCTGGATGCGTCGACCCTCGGCAAGATCGACATTCAAGGCCCGGATGCGCGTGAGTTCCTCAACCGCGTCTACACCAACGCCTGGACCAAGCTCGACGTGGGCAAGGCGCGTTATGGCCTGATGTGCAAAGAAGACGGCATGGTCTTCGACGACGGCGTCACCGCTTGCCTCGCCGACAACCACTTCGTGATGACCACCACCACCGGCGGCGCTGCACGCGTGCTGCAATGGCTGGAAATCTACTCACAGACCGAATGGCCAGAGCTGAAGGTGTACTTCACTTCCGTGACGGATCACTGGGCAACCATGACCCTGTCCGGGCCGAACAGCCGCAAGCTGCTCAGCGAAGTCACCGACATCGACCTGAGCAACGAAGCCTTCCCGTTCATGACCTGGAAAGAAGGTCTGGTCGGCGGTGTACCGGCGCGGGTGTTCCGGATCTCGTTTACCGGTGAGCTGTCGTACGAAGTCAACGTGCAAGCCGACTACGCCATGGGCGTGCTCGAAAAAATCGCCGAGGCCGGCAAGCAGTACAACCTGACGCCGTACGGCACCGAAACCATGCACATCCTGCGTGCGGAGAAGGGCTTCATCATCGTCGGTCAGGACACTGACAGCTCGATGACCCCGGACGACCTGAACATGGGCTGGTGTGTCGGTCGCACCAAACCGTTCTCGTGGATCGGCTGGCGTGGCATGAATCGCGAAGACTGCGTGCGTGATCAACGTAAACAACTGGTGGGCCTGAAGCCGATCGATCCGACCAAATGGCTGCCGGAAGGTGCGCAACTGGTGTTCAACACCAAGCAGACGATCCCGATGACGATGGTCGGTCACGTCACCTCCAGCTACCTGCACAACTCCCTCGGCTATTCGTTTGCCATGGGCGTGGTCAAGGGCGGCTTGAAGCGGATCGGCGAGCGCGTATTCGCTCCGCTGGCCGACGGCAGCGTGATCGAGGCGGAAATCGTTTCTTCGGTGTTCTTCGATCCGAAAGGCGATCGCCAGAACATCTGACACCACAGCCCCTGTAGGAGCGAGGCTTGCCCGCGAAGAACGATGACGCGGTGCCTCAGTAAAACCGAGTCGATGCCTTCGCGGGCAAGCCTCGCTCCCACAGGTGAGATGCAAGAACTTCAGGAACAGGTGCTTTATGACCGCAGCCAATGTTTACCAACAACGCCCAACCACCGGGGCCAAGGCCGAGTCGTCGCTGCATCATGCCGACCTCGCCAGCCTGGTCGGCAAGGGTCGCAAAAACGCCGGCGTGATCGTGCGTGAGAAAAAACTCCTCGGCCACCTGACCATCCGTGGCGATGGCCACGATGCCGCGTTCGCCGCTGGCGTGCACAAGGCCCTGGGCATCGAATTGCCGAGCGCGCTGACCGTGATCGTCAAGGGCGAAACCAGCCTGCAATGGATGGGGCCGGATGAGTATTTGCTGATCGTGCCGACCGGCGAAGAATTTGCCGCCGAGAAAAAGCTCCGTGAAGCGCTGGGCGACCTGCACATCCAGATCGTCAACGTCAGCGGTGGCCAGCAGATCCTCGAACTGAGCGGTCCGAACGTGCGCCAGGTGCTGATGAAGTCCACCAGCTACGACGTACACCCCAACAGCTTCCCGGTCGGCAAGGCTGTCGGCACCGTGTTTGCCAAGTCGCAACTGGTGATCCGCCACACCGCCGAAGACACCTGGGAACTGCTGATCCGTCGCAGCTTCTCGGATTACTGGTGGTTGTGGTTGCAGGATGCGGCGGCCGAGTACGGGCTTAGCGTTCAGGCCTGAGATTGCCTTCGCGGGCAAGCCTCGCTCCTACAGGGAGATGCATTCCAAATGTAGGAGCCGGCTTGCCGGCGATCAACCGCGCAGCGGTTGCCCATAACAACAGGAGTCACCGCACTATGAGCCGCGCCCCAGACACATGGATTCTGACCGCCGACTGCCCAAGCGTCCTCGGCACCGTGGACGCGGTGACCCGCTTTCTGTTCGAGCAGGGCTGCTACGTCACCGAGCACCATTCGTTCGATGACCGGCTCTCGGGTCGTTTCTTCATTCGCGTGGAATTCCGGCAGCCTGACGGCTTCGACGAACAAGCCTTCCGCGCAGGGCTGGAAGAGCGTGGCCAGGCGTTCGGCATGATCTTCGAGCTGACCCCGCCGCATCACCGCCCGAAAGTGGTGATCATGGTCTCCAAGGCCGATCACTGCCTCAACGATTTGCTCTACCGCCAACGCATCGGCCAGTTGTCGATGGACGTCGCCGCCGTGGTTTCCAACCACCCGGACCTCAAGCCGTTGGCCGACTGGCACCAGATTCCGTACTACCACTTCCCGCTCGACCCGAACGACAAACCGTCGCAAGAGCGCCAGGTGTTGCAGGTGATCGAAGAATCCGGTGCCGAGCTGGTGATTCTTGCGCGCTACATGCAGGTGTTGTCGCCGGAGCTGTGCCGCAAACTCGATGGCAAGGCGATCAATATCCACCACTCCCTGCTGCCCGGTTTCAAAGGCGCCAAGCCGTATCACCAGGCCTACAACAAGGGCGTGAAACTGGTCGGCGCCACGGCGCATTACATCAACAATGACCTGGACGAAGGCCCGATCATCGCCCAGGGCGTGGAGGTGGTGGACCACAGTCATTACCCGGAAGATTTGATCGCCAAGGGGCGGGATATCGAGGGGCTGACGTTGGCGCGGGCGGTTGGGTATCACATTGAGCGACGGGTGTTCCTCAACGCCAATCGCACCGTCGTTCTTTAGATCGCCTTCGCGGGCAAGCCTCGCTCCTACAAGGGCAACTCGATCACCTGTAGGAGCGAGGCTTGCCCGCGAAGGGGCCATAACAAACAACACAAGACACACAGGCAATAACCCGAGCAATCAACGCGCCGCCGATCCTGGGCGACGCGGCTATTACATAAAAACAACAGCGAGGTGAAAGCATGTCTGGCAATCGTGGTGTGGTGTATCTCGGCGCTGGCAAGGTCGAAGTACAGAAAATCGACTATCCGAAAATGCAGGACCCGCGTGGCAGGAAGATCAACCACGCCGTGATCCTGCGCGTGGTTTCCACCAACATCTGTGGTTCCGACCAGCACATGGTGCGCGGTCGTACCACTGCTCAAACCGGTCTGGTACTGGGTCACGAAATCACCGGTGAAGTGATCGAGAAGGGCAGCGACGTCGAGAACCTGCAGATCGGCGACCTGGTGTCCGTTCCGTTCAACGTGGCTTGCGGGCGCTGCCGTTCCTGCAAGGAAATGCACACCGGCGTTTGCCTCAGCGTTAACCCGGCACGTCCGGGCGGTGCTTACGGTTACGTCGACATGGGCGACTGGACCGGCGGCCAGGCGGAGTACGCGATGGTGCCGTACGCGGACTTCAACCTGCTGAAACTGCCCGACCGCGATCGCGCGATGGAAAAAATCCGCGACCTGACCTGCCTCTCCGACATCCTGCCGACCGGTTACCACGGCGCAGTGACTGCTGGCGTTGGCCCAGGCAGCACGGTGTACATCGCCGGTGCCGGTCCGGTTGGTCTGGCGGCTGCCGCTTCCGCTCGCCTGCTGGGTGCGGCAGTGGTCATCGTCGGTGACGTCAACACCGTTCGCCTGGCGCACGCCAAGGCGCAGGGCTTTGAAATTGCCGACCTGTCCCTGGACACCCCACTGCACGAACAAATCGCCGCATTGCTGGGCGAGCCAGAAGTGGATTGCGCCATCGACGCCGTGGGCTTCGAAGCGCGCGGTCACGGCCATGATGGCGTGAAGCACGAGGCTCCGGCCACCGTGCTCAACTCGCTGATGGGCGTGGTTCGGGTAGCCGGCAAAATCGGTATCCCAGGCCTGTACGTGACCGAAGATCCGGGGGCCGTGGACGCGGCCGCGAAAATGGGCAGCCTGAGCATTCGCTTCGGTCTGGGCTGGGCCAAATCCCACAGCTTCCACACCGGCCAGACCCCGGTGATGAAGTACAACCGCCAGCTGATGCAGGCGATCATGTGGGACCGCATCAACATCGCCGAAGTGGTGGGCGTTCAGGTGATCAGCCTGGATCAAGCACCTCAGGGCTACGGTGAGTTCGATGCAGGCGTGCCGAAGAAGTTTGTGATCGATCCACACAAACTGTTCAGCGCGGCATAAGGCTTCACGCAATGCAAAACGGCGACCCTCGGGTCGCCGTTTTTGTTTGAGTCATCCATCTGTCCAGTGACGAACGGGCTCAAAATGGGCGTAGCGCTGAGGAACATGCCGGCAGAAGCCGAGTCAAATCGGCAGGTTTTTCCGCCCATTGCCGGGCGGTTTTCATGGCGCAAGAGGATGTCTGGATGAAGTTTTCACGTGGTTTTGTACTGGCATCGCTCATGACTCTGGTGGCCAGTCCGGTCTTCGCGCAGTTCAGCTTGAGCGATGCAGCCAGTGCCATTTCCGGCATGAAGGACGATAACGCCACCACAGCGGCAGCGCCGACTGCTGAAACAGCCGATCTGCTGGGGGCGCTCAGCGAGTTGAACCTGACGCCACAACAATTGCTTGGCGGTACTGGAGCGATGCTCGGCCTGGCGAAGAATCAATTGAGTTCAACCGACTATTCGGAGCTGGCCCAAAGCGTACCGGGCATCGACATGCTGTCCGGCGGCGGTGAGCTGGGGGCCATCGCCGGTTTGCTCGGTTCGTCCGGCAAGGTGGCCGGGCTGGACAATGTCTTGGGCAACGTCAAGGACACCAATGACCTGAACAATGCGTTCAGCGCATTGGGCATGGAAAGCGGCATGATCGGTCAGTTTGCCCCGCTGATTCTGCAATACCTCGGTCAGCAGGGCGTCGCCGGTTCGCTGCTGCAGAACCTGGGCGGGATCTGGGGCGCCGGCACCTGATTCAGCGGCGCTCGGCGCGCAAGGCGTCGATGCGCCGGTCCTTCTCGATCCAGAGTTGGTTGACCCAGTTCTGGACCGTTTCGCGAAACACCGGATCGTTCTCGTAATCGCCCTGCCACAGCGCGGGGTCGAGTTCGCGGGTCTTGATGTCAATGATGACCCTCGGCACGTTGCCGCTGATCAAATCCCAAAACCCCGGAATCTTCTGCTGCGGATACACCACCGTCACATCGAGAATGGCGTCCAGCTGTTCACCCATTGCCGCCAGCACAAACGCCACGCCGCCAGCCTTGGGCTTGAGCAAATGGGTGAACGGTGACTGCTGCTGAGTGCTTTTCGCCGCCGTGAACCGGGTGCCTTCCAGGTAATTGACCACCGTCACCGGCTGGCGCTTGTACAGTTCGCACGCCGCTTTGGTGATCTCCAGGTCCTTGCCGGCAAGCGTCGGGTTCTTCTCCAGAAACGCCTTGGTGTAACGCTTCATGAACGGGTAATCCAGCGCCCACCACGCCAGGCCCAGGAACGGCACCCAGATTAGTTCTTTCTTGAGGAAGAACTTGAAGAACGGCGTGCGCCGGTTGAGGGTCTGGATCAGTGCCGGAATGTCCACCCAGGATTGGTGGTTGCTGATCACCAGGTACGACGTGTCTACCCGCAGGTCATCGCCGCCTCGCACGTCCCATTGCGTGGGGATGCACAGACGGAAGATCAGCTTGTCGATCTCGGCCCAGGTCTCGGCGATCCACATCACGGCCGTTGATGCGTAATCACGCAAGCGGCCGGGCAGGACCAGTTTGAGCAGGGCAAACACCATCAGCGGCCCGAACAGGACCAGGGTGTTGAGCAACAATAGCAGGGTAACGAAACAGCCGGTGAGCAGGCGGCGCATAAGTAACTCTTGAAAGCGTTTGGGCGCGCCATGATAAGCAGCTTCGGGCGACAGGCCAAATCGGGGGGAACGAATGTTTCACGGTTGCGTGAGTATGCTGGGTCTTTGGTGATCATTCCGGCCTCTTCGCGGGCAAGCCTCGCTCCTACAGGATTGGGTGTGTTCCCGCGATGTGCGGCACCACGCAAAACCTGTAGGAGCGAGGCTTGCCCGCGAAGCGATCCCAAGAACGAACGAATTGCTCACCGACGGTCTAAAATTCCGCTGCCCACTTTCCCAGGATGCCCCTTACGTGAAATCCCTCCTCGCATTGCTTTCCCTCGTGGCCCTGCCGGTCCTGGCCGCCGAGCCGACCCTGTACGGGCGCTACGAATACATTGCGCTGCCGGAAATCGGCGGTGAAGTGCTCAAGGCCAAAATGGACACCGGCGCCCTGACCGCCTCGCTGTCGGCCAAGGACATCGAAACCTTCACCCGCGACGGCGAAGAATGGGTGCGCTTCCGTCTCGCCACCAAGGACGCGAGCAACAAGGTCTACGAACACAAGGTTGCGCGGATCAGCAAGATCAAGACCCGCTCCGAAGAGGACGAGGATGAAGATGTTGCGGCGCCCACCAAGCGCCCGGTGGTCGATCTGGAACTGTGCCTGGGCAACGTCAAGCGCACGGTCGAGGTCAACCTCACCGACCGCAGCAGCTTCAACTACCCGCTGCTGATCGGCGCCAAAGCCCTGCGTGAATTCGGCGCGGCCGTGAACCCGGCGCGACGTTTTACGGCGGACAAGCCCGACTGCTGATTTCAAGTGGTCTCATTGACGTGACGTGAGGCATGGGGCACCGTTCGCCCACTCAACTGCCGGGCTCGGACGCCATGCCTCATATCCTGATTGTCGAAGACGAAGCGGCGATTGCCGACACCCTGATTTTCGCCCTGCAGGGCGAAGGGTTCACCACGACGTGGCTGAGCCTTGGCGCCGCCGCGCTGGAGCATCAGCGGCAGACGCCGGCCGATCTGATCATTCTCGACATCGGCTTGCCGGATATCAGCGGCTTCGAAACCTGCAAGCAACTGCGCCGTTTCAGTGAAGTGCCGGTGATTTTCCTCAGTGCGCGTGATGCGGAAATCGACCGTGTCGTGGGCCTGGAGATCGGTGCCGACGATTATGTGGTCAAGCCGTTCAGCCCACGGGAAGTGGCCGCACGCGTGCGGGCCATCCTCAAGCGCATGGCGCCGCGTGCAGTGCCCGACGCTGGCTCTGCGCTGTTTCGCATCGACAGCGAGCGGGTACAGATCTGCTATCGCGGCCAGTTGTTGAGCCTCACCCGCCACGAATTCCGTCTGCTGCAATGCCTGTTGGAACAACCCGAACGCGTGTTCAGCCGCGAGCAGTTGCTCGATGCGCTGGGCGTCGCCGCCGACGCCGGGTATGAGCGCAGCATCGACAGCCACATCAAGAGCGTGCGCGCCAAATTGCGTCTGGTGAAGGCTGATGCCGAACCGATCCAGACCCATCGCGGCCTCGGTTACAGCTACAGTCCGGGGCACAGCTGATGCCCTTGGGGATCCGGATATTCCTGGTCTATGTGCTGTTCATCGGCCTGACCGGTTACTTCGTGCTCAACACCGTGATGGAGGAAATCCGCCCCGGTGTGCGTCAGTCAACCGAAGAGACCCTGGTCGATACCGCCAACCTGATGGCCGAAATCCTGCGCGATGATTTCAAGGCCGGCACGCTCAATCAGAACCGCTGGCCCGAATTGCTCAAGGCCTATGGCGAGCGGCAACCGAAGGCGAGCATCTGGGGGTTGCCGAAAAATCAGGTCAACCACCGCATCTACGTCACCGACGCCAAGGGCATCGTGGTGCTGGATTCCAGCGGTGTGGCGGTGGGGCAGGATTACTCGCGCTGGAACGATGTTCTGCTGACTTTGCGCGGTGAATACGGCGCCCGCTCCAGTCGCAGCGATCCGAATGATGCCAGCTCTTCGGTGATGCACGTTGGCGCACCGATCCGCGACAACGGTCGGATCATCGGCGTGGTCACCGTGGCCAAACCTAACAGCTCGTTGCAGCCTTACGTCGATCGCACTGAGCGTCGATTGCTCGCGTATGGCGCCGGGCTGATCGGCCTCGGCTTGCTGTTTGGCGCGTTGCTGTCGTGGTGGCTGAGCGCGGCATTGCGGCGCTTGACCGCTTATGCGAAAGCCGTGAGTGAAGGCCGGCGAGTCGAGGTTCCACACTATCGCGGCGGCGAGCTGGAGCAACTGGCGACTGCTGTGGAACAGATGCGCACGCAGCTCGAAGGCAAGGCCTACGTCGAGCGTTACGTGCACACATTGACCCATGAATTGAAAAGCCCGCTGGCGGCGATTCGTGGTGCGGCGGAATTGCTGCAAGGGGAGATGCCGTTGGCGCAACGGCAGCGTTTCGTCAGCAACATCGACAGCGAAAGCGTGCGGATGCAGCAGTTGATCGAACGGTTGCTGAACCTGGCGCAGGTTGAGCAGCGCCAAGGCTTGGAAGAGCGGGTGGCCGTGCCGTTGGCGGGTTTGGTCGATGAGCTGCTGAGTGCTCAGGCCGGGCGCATCGAAGGCAAACGGTTAAGCGTGGAGCAGGCGATTCCAGGGGATCTGGCGCTGACCGGTGAGCCCTTTCTGTTGCGTCAGGCGCTGGGTAATCTGCTGGAAAATGCGCTGGATTTCACGCCGGTGAATGGCGTGCTGCGATTCAGCGCCGAGCGTATTGGCGAACAGATTGAGTTCAAACTGTTCAATCAGGCCGAAGCGATTCCCGAATACGCGTTGCCGCGATTGAGTGAGCGCTTCTATTCGTTGCCGCGTCCGGACAGTGGACGTAAGAGCACAGGGCTTGGGCTCAATTTTGTAGAGGAAGTGGTGAAGTTGCATGGCGGGACATTGAGCATTGGCAATGTCGAGGGCGGGGTTGAAGTGACTTTGCGCCTGGCTTAGAACCGAGTCGCGGCCAATCGCCGGCCCAGTCTCCACACACTCTCCATATTCCCTCCATAAACCCCACACACACCAACCCCAGACTCTCCCCATCCAAACAGGGAGAGTCCCATGAACCGAAATCTGACCATAAAACTCGGGGCCATTGCCCTGCTGATTCTGTTGTTGCTGATCCCGTTGCTGATGATCAACGGCGTGATCCAGGAGCGCCAGGAACTGCGCGACGGTGTGCTCGAAGACATCGCGCGCAGTTCCAGCTACAGCCAGCGCCTGAGCGGACCGCTGATGGTGGTGCCTTATCGCAAAGTGGTGCGCACCTGGAAGCTCAACGAAAAAACCAACGAGCGTTACCAGGACATCGGCGAAGAGCGCGGCCGTTTGTACTTCCTGCCGGAGCGTTTCGAACTCGACGGGCAGGTCCAGACTGAGCTGCGTTCCCGGGGCATCTACGAGGCGCGGCTGTTCCACGCCGACAACCGCATCAGCGGACACTTCTCGGTGCCGGCGCAGTTGGGCATCAAGGAAAACTTCGCCGATTACCAGTTCGATCAGCCGTTCCTCGCGGTCGGGATCAGCGACATTCGCGGTATCGAGAACGCATTGAAACTGGAACTCAATGACCAGCGCCTGGACTTTATCCCCGGCAGTCAGGTGGGCTGGTTGGGCGAAGGTGTACACGTGACGCTGCCGGCACTTGACCCACGTCAGGCCACGGAGCTGGCTTTCGGTTTCGACCTGCGTTTGCAAGGCACCGGCCAGTTGCAGGTTCTCCCGGTGGGCAAGACCAGCAAAGTCTCGCTGGCCGCCAACTGGCCGCATCCGAGCTTCATCGGTAACTACCTGCCGACCCAACGCGAAGTCTCCGATCAGGGCTTTACCGCGAATTGGCAGACCTCGTTTTTCTCCACCAACCTGCAAGAAGCGCTGAGCAGTTGCGTGTCCGGCGGCGACTGTGACGCGTTCAGCGGCCGCAGCTTCGGCGTGAGCTTCATCGACCCGGTGGACCAGTACCTGAAAAGCGACCGGGCGATCAAATACGCACTGCTGTTCATCGTCCTGACCTTCGCTGGTTTCTTCCTATTCGAAGTCCTGAAGAGCCTGGCGGTGCACCCGGTGCAATACGCGTTGGTGGGCGTGGCGCTGGCGTTCTTTTACCTGCTGTTGCTGTCGTTGTCCGAGCACATCGGTTTTGCCCTGGCGTATCTGTTGTCGGCCAGCGGCTGTGTGTTGTTGATCGGTTTCTATGTCTGCCACGTGCTGCGCAGCGTGCACCACGGCTTGAGTTTTTCGGCAGGATTGGCGGCGTTGTATGGCTTGCTCTATGGCTTGTTGAGCGCCGAGGATTACGCGCTGTTGATGGGGTCGTTGTTGCTGTTCGGGTTGCTGGGCGTGTTCATGGTGCTGACCCGCAAGCTGGATTGGTACGGGATCGGGCAGAAGACAGCCAAGCCGCTGGAGTTCGATATCGGGGTGGTGGAATGAGCCGGTCGTTGGGGTTGCGTGAGGATCAGCGGGAGGGGGAGGTGTTGGCGACGCTGATTTTTGGGTTGTTTCCGGTAGATCCGGTGTGGTGCCATCGCGAGCAAGCCCGCTCCCACACTAGAACTCCAGTGAACACAAAATATGTGCAAATCGAAGATCAAATGTGGGAGCGGGCTTGCTCGCGAAGAGGCCAGAACAGTCAGTGAAAATCTAGCCCTTCGGCATCGTCGCCACCATCGAAGGCCGCTGGCTCACTTCAAAATACCAGTCCGCCAGCTTCGGATTCACCTCGCGCCATCCCAGGTCCGGATGGCGCAAATCCACGTAGCCCAACGCACACGCCACACTGATCGCTGCCACATCGAAATGGCTGGTCAGCTCGGCAATCGCGTCTTTTTCCAGCAGCGCCAAGGCGCGGCGGATCTTGTCGCGCTGGCCGTCGAGCCATTCGTCCCAGTGTTTTTCCGGGGCGCGCAGGGCGACTTCGTAACGCACCAGCACCGCAGCGTCCATGATCCCGTCGGCCAGGGAGGCCAGGGTCAGGCGACGCCAGCGTGCCGAGCCTTCGCGAGGAATCAGCGGGTTGCCGACGTGTTGGTGGTCGAGGTAGTCGAGAATCACCCGGCTGTCATGGATGACGTTGCCGTCGGCCAGGCGCAGGGCCGGGATTTTGCTCAGCGGGTTGTCATCGATCAGGGGCAGGTCCGGGGCAACCGGGGTCAGCACACAGTTTTGCAGGGCGACGCGGTCTTGCTGACCGGTCTCGTGCAGCAGCACCATGACTTTGCGAACGAAGGGCGACAACGGGTTGTGGTAGAGGGTCATGCTCGGGGCGGACATGGCAGCATCTCGGTCGGTTTGCAGTGTCGGGAGCATAGCGCGTGGATCACGTAACTTGTAGGAGCGAAGCTTGCTCGCGAAGGGATCGCCTCGGTCCTTCAGTCAGACCGAGGCGATCCCTTCGCGAGCAAGCTTCGCTCCTACAGGTTTGGTGTGGTTATCGGCGTTGCAGGAGACCGCGCAGGGCCAGCGCGGCAGGAACGCCCAGGCCCAGCCAGCTCAACGCATCCCAAACGCCATCGCCCAGCAAGGCCGCAAACAACCCGGCAGCGCTGAGCAGCGCGATGACCGTCGGCGTAGAGAAGACCTTCCAGAAATTCGACTGCCGCGGCTTCATGCGTTGGCCTCCGCTTGTTCCAGTACAGGCCTGGCCGCTTTGCGCCGCACCACCCACAGGTAAACCCCGCTGCCGAGCACGATGATGGTCAGCACATCGAGGGTCGCCCAGAGGATTTTCATCGGCATGCCGCCGTAGTCACCGAAGTGCAACGGCTGCGACATGCCCATGGCGTCCATGTACCACGGCCGTTCGGCCACGGCGGTGACTTGCAGGGTGCTGGCGTCGATCAGCACCGGCGTCAGCAGATGCGAGGTCAGGTGCGTGCTGCCCTTCATGAACACCGCGTAATGGTGCTCACTGGAAAACCGCGTGCCGGGGAAGGCGATGAAGTCTGGCTGCATACCGGGCGCGACTTCTTTGGCGATGTCGAGCAAGCGGGTCGCAGGCGCGAGTTGCGTCAGCGCCGGCGCATCGCGATACGGTGCGACCATCGCGCTCAGGCTGTCATTGCGCCACGCGGCGATCAGCAGGTCGGCGCAGGCACTGATGACGCCGGTGACGCCGACCACCAGCGCCCAGGTCAGGGTGACGACGCCGATCAGGTTATGCAGGTCGAGCCAGCGCAGGCGCGTGGATTTGTCCTGGCGCACGGTGGCGAATTTCAACCGGCGCATGAACGGCAGGTACAGCACCGTCCCGGACACGATAGCCACTACAAACAGAATCCCCATGAACGCCAGCAGCAGCTTGCCCGGCAGGCCGGCGAACATGTCCACGTGCAGGCGCAGCATGACCATCATGAAGCCGCCGTTGGCCGATGGCATCTCCAGCGCTTCACCGGTGCGGGCGTCGAGCATGAAGGTGTGCGACGAATTCGGTTCGGTGCCGGCAGTGGCCGCCATGATCGCGATGGCGGCGTTCGGTTCGTCTTCGTCGAAGCCGAAATACTGCATGACTTCGCCGGGCCGATGTTTTTGAGCAGCCTGTACCAACTGCTGCAGATTCAACTGCGGGGTGTCGGCCGGCAGTTGCTGCAACTCGGCGGCATCGCCCAGCAAGTGGTCGATTTCGTGGTGGAAGATCAACGGCAAGCCGGTC
Organism: Pseudomonas sp. BF-RE-22; assembly: GCF_019956155.1. Classification (NCBI taxonomy): domain Bacteria; kingdom Pseudomonadati; phylum Pseudomonadota; class Gammaproteobacteria; order Pseudomonadales; family Pseudomonadaceae; genus Pseudomonas; species Pseudomonas sp. BF-RE-22. The sequence continues at coordinate 142,212 of NZ_JAHBDD010000055.1, forward strand.
AGTGCCAGCATCAGCAGGAAGACCGTGCAGATCAGGCTGGTCCAGGTGTGGACAAAGGACCAGCGGCGAATGGTTTTGCTTTTCATGACCCATCCAAATGCAAAAGGGCCACGGCTGTACCGTGACCCTTGTGTGGCTGTAATCCGCTCAGCGGTTTACCACTTGTAGTTGACTGCCGCCACGACGTTGCGCTCGTCGCCGTAGTAGCACCAGGTGCCATCGCAGGTCGACAGGTAGTCCTTGTTGAACAGGTTCTTCGCGGTGACGTCAACCGAAACGCCTGCCAGTACCGGGTTGATGCGGCTCAGGTCGTAATGCACAGCGGCGTCGTACACGGTGTACGAACCCACGTGACCATTGTTGGTGTTGGCCGTGTTGCCGTAGGTATCGCCGACATAACGCACGCCCGCGCCCACGCCAAAACCGTCGAGCACACCGGTGTGCCACGTGTAATCGGACCACAGGGAGGCCTGATTGCGCGGGACCAGTTTCATCCGGTTGCCCTTGTCGTCGCCCTTGAGGATCTCGGTATCGGTGTAGGTGTAGGAGCCCACCAGTTTCAGGTTGTCGGTGACATCGGAGACGGCTTCCAGCTCGATACCGCGCACTTTCAATTCACCGATCTGGCTGGTGACGTTGTTCTGCGACACCGACACGTTTTGCTGGCGCAGGTCGAACGCGGCGGCGGTCAGCAAGGTGCGGCTGCCCGGTGGCTGGTACTTCACGCCGACTTCGGTCTGCTTGCCTTCGGTGGGTTTGAACGACTTGGTCGAACTGGCATCGGCGCCCATCGAAGGCTGGAACGACTCGGTGTAGGAGATGTACGGCGTGATCCCGGAGTCGAACACGTAACTCAGGCCTGCGTTGCCGCTGAAAGCCTTGTCGCGCTGGGTGTTGGTGGCATCGCCCTGGTTATTGAACTGCGTCGAGCTGTGAATCCAGTCTTCGCGGCCGCCGAGGGTCAGGCGCCATTTGTCCAGGGAGATCTGATCCTGGGCGTAGAGGCCGGTCTGGTTGGTTTTCTGGTTGTAGTCGTAAAAGGTGCTGTACGCGACGTTGGAGAAGTCCGCACCACGGATTGGCTTGATCACATTGCTGTCGGGCGCGTTGCCTTCCAGCCATTTGTAATTGGTGTTGGTCCGCTGGTGGTCCAGGCCCAACAGCACGACATGGCTCAGCGCGCCGGTCTGGAAGTCGGCCTGGAAGTTGTTGTCCACGGCGAACTGGCTGATGTCCTCATCAACCTGATCGACCAGACGGCGCAGCGTGCCATCCGCCGCCACGACGTCACCGAACGACGCATAGGCTTGCTGGAACGACAGATCGCTTTTGGTGTAACGCAGGTTTTGCTTGAACTGCCAGACATCGTTCAGGCGATGGTCGAAGGCGTAACCCAGTGCGTAATAGGTGCGGTCGTAGTGATCGGAGTCCGGATCGCCAAGGTTTTTATGGTGCGAAATTTTCGCCCCGGCCGGAGAGGCCAGCTTGGTGCCTTGCAGAGGCAGGAACTGACCGCTGACCCCGGTATCGTCGCGGGTGAACTGCGAGAGGAAGGTCAGGTGTGTATCGTCATCGATGTTCCAGGTCAGGCTCGGCGCGAGGTTGTAGCGCTTGTCATCAATGTGATCGACCTGCATGCCGCTGTCGCGCACCACGCCGTCGACGCGGTACAGGAACTGACCCTCGTCATCGATTTTTCCGGTGCTGTCGAAGCTGATTTGCTTGCGATTGTTGCTGCCGACTTCGGCTCGCACTTCGTGGCTGGCAATGACGTCGGGACGGCGGCTGACCATGTCGAGCATGCCGCCCGGTGGCGTCTGGCCGTATACCGAAGAGGCCGGGCCGCGCAGGAGCGTGATGCGTTCCAGGTTCCAGGTTTCAGCCTTTGGGTTGGCGTAGGAACCTTTTGGCAACGGCAGGCCGTCGAGGAACTGGGTTGGCTCGAAACCGCGTACGCGCAGCCAGTCGGCGCGGGAGTCGCTGCCATAACTGCTGGCGATCACGCCTGGCATGTAACGCACGGCGTCATCGAGATTCTGTACGCCGCGATCTTCCATCTGGGCGCGGGTGATCACCGACATCGAGCGTGGTGCTTCGACAATCGGCGTATCGGTCTTGGTGCCGGCAGCGGTGCGAGTGGCGACGTATCCGTCAACCGGTCCCCAGGCGTTTTCAGTGTTTTCTACGCCGATCACGCTGGTTTCCGGCAGGGCCACCACGCCCTCAGGCATCGCCACCAGGCTGTAGGTGCCAGTGCTGCTCTGTTCCAGTTGCAGACCGGTGCCACGCAAAGCTGCCTGCAAGGCGCCAACCGCGTCGAACTGGCCATTGACCGGTGCCGACGTCTTGCCCGCCGCCAGCGACGGATTCAGCGACAGCGCCAGGCCCGACTGGCTGGCGATCTGGTTCAACGTTGTGGCCAATGGCGCGGCCGGCAGGTTGTAGGCACGAACGCTGGACGCTTGTTCGGCGGCGATCAGTTGGCTACTGGCCAGAGGGGCGCAAAGGGCAATGGCGACCGCCAGCAAACTGGGGCGCAACAAGGTGTTTAGCGTACGGGGCATGTAACGGCTCCTGAAAGGGAATACTTCTCAATTGCCTAGGTGCCGGACGAGAATCAAAAAGTGATAGGGCTGGATGAAAATAATTTCGATTCAGCATTTTTTTGTGCGGCTGAAGGCCTCTTCGCGGGCAAGCCTCGCTCCTACAAAGGGCGGTGATTTCCTGTAGGAGCGAGCGGTGCGGCGATCCGACTTGCCCGCGAAGGCGTCGTGTCAGACACCGAAAAAATCAGGGCTTGGCATCAGCCTTCGCCACCGTCACCGTCACCCACCACGGTGTGTGCTGTTCGATCTGCACCGGCAGCGTCGGCAACAATGCGCTCAGCGCCAGGTCGGTGTCGTGCAGCGGGAAACTGCCGGTGATGCGCAGGTCGGCGATCTCGGGCGCTACGCCCAGATGCCCACGCCGATAACGACTGAGTTCGTGAACCAGGTCTTCCAGCCGTGCGTTGTCCACCACCAGCATGCCGCGGGTCCAGGCATCGGCGCCGAGGTTGAGCGCGATGATCGGCCCCAGGCCATTGTTGCGCATCAGCACTTGCTGGCCTTCGTGCAGGATCTGTTCTTCAGTGCTCGACTCGGGGTGGGCGGCCACGGCGGACTGCAACACGCTCAGGCGCGTGCCTTCTTCCTCGCGCTTGACCAGGAACCGCGTGCCCAGTGCGCGCATGCTGCCTTCGCGGGTTTCGACGATAAACGGCCGGGCGTCGCCATGACCGGTTTCGACGAGAATTTCCCCTTCCTGAAGAATCACCCGGCGCTGCTTCTCATCAAAACGCACATCCACGGCGCTGTGAGTGTTGAGGTTGATCAGCGTGCCGTCGCTCAGGCGCAGGGTGCGTTGCTCGCCGGTGGCGGTGCGTTGATCCGCCAGCCAATAGTCGACCGGCAGATAACGATCACCGGCAAACAGCGCCAGGCCAAGCACCGCAACGATGCTGGCCACGCCGCTGCCGAGTTTGCGCACCCGTCGGCGAATGCTTTCGCGCGATTGCAGCAACGCGGTGCGGGCCGGGCCGCTGGCCACGCTGAAACGCTGGTCGAGCATGCCCAACTGGCGCCAGGCGCGGGCGTGCTCTTCGTGGGCGGCGTGCCATTTGGCAAACTCCTCGCGCTCCACCGGGGTGCCGGAATCCAGCGACAATTGCCAGGCAATCGCCGCGTCCAGCACCTGTGCCGAGACTGGTTTGGAACTGACCGGGTTCACACCGGCTCACCGTACAGCGCGATGTAGCACTGACGAATGCCCTGAGCCAGGTACTGACGCACCCGCGGCACCGACACACCCAGGCGCTGGGCGATTTCTGCGTGGCCGAGGCCGTCCAGACGGTTGTAGAGGAACGCCGCCCGCGCCTTGCTCGACAGCTTGCCGAGCAGGCGGTCGATGTTTTTCAGGTCTTCGAGGATCATTTGCTGTTCTTCCACCGACGGTTGTTCGCCTTCAGGGATCAGCATCAGTTCGGTGAGGTAAGCCTGTTCCAGCGCAGCGCGGCGGAAATAGTCGAACAGCAGGCCCTTGGCAATCGCCACCAGAAACGCCCGCGGTTCGCGAGGTTCGTTCAGTTGATCACGGCCCAGCAAGCGCACGAAGGTGTCCTGACTCAGGTCTTCGGCCCGTTGCGGGCAGGCGACATTGCGTCGAAGCCAGGCCAATAGCCAACTGCGGTGGTCGCGATATAACGCACCGACGAGCTCACTGTGGGGGCTTTGGACTGACGACACGCAGCATCACCGATTGGGAAGTGTTAACTAACGAGAATTGTTCGCGATTGTGGCAGAGGCGGGAGAGGTAAGCAATTGGCCACTGGTCAGGTGGTTTTGGTGGGGGGCAGTTGGACCGTGTCATCGTTCTTCGCGGGCAAGCCTCGCTCCTACAGGATGGTGCGTTGCTCACGAACAACGTAAACCCTGTAGGAGCGAGGCTTGCCCGCGAAGGCGCCAGATCAGACGCCGCGAATTCAGAACGAAGGCGCCCGCTGCCTGCGCTTCCACTGACTCAACCGCTGTTGCAGATTCAACGGGCTATGAATCTGCTGCTGCCGCGCGCGGCTGAACAGGATCAGCGCCAGCTCGGCGGTCGCCAGCGCATCGGCACTGGCGTTGTGGCGTTCGAACACCTCGAGCTTGAACCAGTCGATCCACTCGTCCAGCCCCGCCTCGCGAATGTGCGCCTGGGGGCAGAGCAGGGGAGCGATATCTGCCACATCCAGAAACGGATGCTGCAACTTGTAGCCCAGATGATCTTTCAGTGCGCGGCCGAGCATGTGCTGATCAAACGGCGCATGAAACGCCAGCACCGGGCTGTCGCCCACAAACTCCATGAACTCGACCAACGCCTGCGCCGGATCACTGCCGGCAGCAATCGCGCTCGGACCCAAACCGTGAATCAACACGCTCGGCGCCACTTTCATGTCCGCGCATTGCAGGGTGCGTTCGAACTGCTGACTGAAGTCGATCGCCCCGTCCTCAATCACCACCGCCCCGATGGACAGCACCCGGTCCTTGTTCAGGTTCAACCCCGTGGTTTCTAGATCCAGCACCACCCAGCGCTGCTCGCGCAGGCTGCATTCTCTGAGCTCGGCCCGCGCCGGCAAGCGTTGCAGACGTTGCTGCAAGTCCCCGGACAGCATCGGCCCTGCCGGGCGCAGCCATGAAAACAGGCTCATAGCTGATACCGCAGGGTCAGGCTGCTTTGCAGGCGTTGGGCCTGGCGCAGGGATTCACGCAGGATGCGTCGGTCCAGATGATTGAGGCTGTCGGGATCGACCCGGTTGGAGTAGGGCAAATTCTCCCGGGTCTGTAGCTGATGTTGCTGCATGCGGGTTTGCTGAATGAAGTGATACGCCTCTTCGTACGCCGCACCGTCCTGTCGATCAATGACTTCTTTGTCGACCAACTGGCGAAAGCGCTCCAGCGTATTGTTCGCCTCGATGCCATGGGCCAAGGCCAACAGTCGGGCGCCGTCGACAAACGGGGTCAGGCCCTGGACTTTCAGGTCCAGCGTGGCTTTCTCGCCATTTTTGCGCGCCAGCACAAACTCGCGGAAACGCCCTACGGGTGGACGGTTGCGCAAGGCGTTCTCGGCCATCATTCGCTGGAACAATCGGTTGTCGGCAACCTGATCGAGAATCCCCCGACGCAACTGCTCGCAGCTTTGCTCGTCGCCCCAGACCACGCGCAGGTCGAAATAGATGCTCGAACCCAGCAGGTTTTCCGGCGTCGCCTCGCGAATAAACGCCGCAAAACGCCGCGCCCATTCGGCCCGGGACAAACACAGCTCGGGGTTGCCGGCCATGATGTTGCCTTTGCACAGGGTAAAACCGCAGAGCGCCAGGCTCTGGTTGATCTGCTGAGCGATGGGCAGCAACTTGCCGCGAATCTCGGCAGCGTGCGCGGCGTCCCGCGCTTCGAACAGAATGCCGTTGTCCTGGTCGGTATGCAGCGTCTGTTCGCGGCGGCCTTCGCTGCCGAAACACAACCAACTGAACGGCACGCCCGGGTCGCCTTTCTCGGCGAGGGTCAGTTCGATCACCCGGCACACGGTGTGATCGTTGAGCAGGGTGATGATGTGGGTGATCTGGGTCGAGGACGCACCGTGGGCCAGCATGCGCTCGACCAATTGACCGATCTCGCCGCGCAGCGCCACCAGGTTTTCCACGCGCTGGGCGCTGCGGATGGTTCGCGCCAGATGCACGAGGTCGACCCGTTGCAGGGAAAACAGGTCGCGCTCCGAGACAACGCCGCACAGACGCTGGTCCTTGACCAGGCAGACGTGGGCGATGTGCCGCTCGGTCATGGCAATCGCGGCATCGAAGGCGCTGTGGTCCGGCGTCAGGAAAAACGGCGCCTGGGTCATGTGTCGTTCGATGGCTTCGTTGAAGTCGTTGATGCCTTCGGCCACAACATGGCGCAAGTCGCGCAGAGTGAAAATACCCAACGGCGCCTTGTGTTCATCGACCACCACAATGCTGCCGACCTGCTGCTCGTGCATCAGGGTGACTGCTTCCCGCAGCGGCGTGGTCGGGCAGCACGTCACCGGGTGACGCATGGCCAGTTCGCCCAGACGGGTATTCAGCGAGTATTGGGTGCCGAGGGTTTCCACGGCTTTTTGCTGGACTTGCTGGTTGACCTGGTCCAGCAAACTGCTCACGCCGCGTAGGGCAAAGTCGCGAAACGCGTTGGAAAGTGCGAACAGTTTTATGAACGCCAGCTTGTTCAGCTGTAGGCAAAAGGTGTCTTCGGCGGCCAGATGTTCGGTGCGTGTCGCACGCTCACCCAGCAGCGCGGCGAGGGGGAAACATTCGCCGGTGGTGATTTCGAAGGTGGTTTCCGTGCCGCCCTTGGCCGTGTGGGGACGTTCACCCACGACCCGGCCCTGTTTGACGACGTAGAAATGCTCAACCGGGCCATCGGCGGGCTTGATGATGCTCTCGCCGGGGGCATAAAAACGTAGCTGACATTGTTCAACCAGGTACGCCAGGTGAGCGTGTTCCATTTGATTGAAGGGCGGGAAGCGCTGAAGGAATTGCAAAGTGCCCTGGATGTTCTGCAATACCGCGGTTTTCCCTGCCTGTGTGAAGGCGTCCGCTTTACTCATAACCATTACCGCAGTCTTTTATGAATTGTTGTTGTCGGGTGACTCAGTCATGGTCGGCCCCTGCGCGCAGGGTGCCCATTGGACGTAAGTCTAGGTCGGGCCTTGCGGCGATGAAATTTCGGAAATGCCTTACACAATCTTGGGAAGAACCTATCCTTCTCCCTATAGGAAATAAATCCGACGAAGTGCACATTGACGGCCCGCTTAGCGATGTCTCACCACTGTGCTAGGGAATGATATTGGAAACTTAGAGAAAACCATGTCCGACCACGATATTTTGAGTGACGCCGAGCGCGAGGCGCTGAGTGCCGTCATGCTGGAACCCGACTTGCCGCCGCAACGGGTGCTGATCGTCGATGACGATAAAGATGCGCGCGAGCTGTTGTCGGAGATTCTTGGTCTGGATGGTATTCGTTGCATGACCGCAGCCAGCGGTGAAACCGCGCTCAAGATGCTGGCGGAGAAACCATCGATAGGCCTGGTGATTACTGATCTGCGGATGGGCCATATGGATGGCCTGGATTTGATCCGCAAGGTGCGCGAGTCCGTTCGGGGCGCCATGCCGTTCATCATCGTTTCCGGCGATGCCGACGTGAAGGACGCGATTGCCGCCATGCATTTGAGCGTGGTGGATTTTTTGCTCAAGCCGATTGATAGCGCGAAACTGCTAAAGCTGGTCAAGCATGAGTTGGGGTTGGAGCCCTGATTCAAGCTATCTGTTGCCCATTTGATTGCCTTCGCGGGCAAGCCTCGCTCCTACAGGTCTGCGTATGACTCACGAATGACGCAATACCTGTAGGAGCGAGGCTTTCCCGCGAAGGCAACACCACTGATCTCAAGCAAACAAAAAAGGCATCAACGCTCGGTTACAGGCCATTGGCAGCCTTGAACTCGCGACGACGACGGTGCAGAACCGGCTCGGTGTAGCCGTTTGGCTGTTTGGTGCCTTCAACCACCAGTTCGACCGCCGCCTGGAAGGCGATGTTGCTGTCGAAGTTCGGTGCCAGCGGACGGTACAGCGCGTCGTTGGCGTTCTGACGGTCAACCACCGGCGCCATGCGCTTGAGGCTTTCCATCACTTGCGCTTCGGTGACGATGCCATGACGCAACCAGTTGGCGATGTGCTGGCTGGAGATACGCAGCGTGGCACGGTCTTCCATCAGGCCGATGTCATTGATGTCCGGCACTTTCGAGCAACCAACACCCTGGTCGATCCAGCGCACCACGTAACCGAGAATGCCCTGGGCGTTGTTGTCCAGTTCGTTCTTGATCTGTTCCGCGGTCCACTGCGGGTTGACCGCCAGCGGGATGGTCAGGATGTCATCCACCGAAGCGCGTGCACGTTTGGCCAGTTCGGCCTGACGGGCAAACACGTCGACCTTGTGGTAGTGCAGCGCGTGCAGCGCGGCAGCCGTTGGCGATGGCACCCATGCAGTGTTGGCGCCGGCCAATGGGTGAGCGATTTTCTGTTCAAGCATCGCCGCCATCAGGTCGGGCATCGCCCACATGCCTTTACCGATCTGTGCGCGACCTTGCAGGCCGGTGCTCAAACCGATATCGACGTTCCAGTTCTCGTAGGCGCCGATCCACTTTTCAGCCTTCATGTCGGCCTTGCGCACCATCGGGCCGGCTTCCATGGAGGTGTGGATCTCATCGCCCGTACGGTCGAGGAAACCGGTGTTGATGAACACCACGCGCTCGCTGGCGGCCTTGATGCAGGCCTTGAGGTTGACCGTGGTGCGGCGCTCCTCGTCCATGATCCCGACTTTCAGGGTGTTGCGCGGCAAGCCGAGCACGTCTTCGATGCGACCGAACAGCTCGTTGGTGAACGCAGCTTCTTCCGGACCGTGCATCTTCGGTTTCACGATGTAGACCGAACCGGTGCGGCTGTTCTTGCGCGAGCTGTTGCCGTTGAGGCTGTGGATCGCCGCCAGGCAGGTCACCAGGCCGTCGAGAATGCCTTCCGGCACTTCGTTGCCGTCTTTATCGAGGATCGCGTCGATGGTCATCAGGTGACCGACGTTGCGCACGAACAACAGCGAACGACCGTGCAGGCTCAGTTCCTTGCCATCAACACCGGTGTAGGTGCGGTCGGCGTTCATGGTGCGGGTAAAGGTTTTGCCACCCTTGGAGACTTCTTCCGACAGGTCGCCCTTCATCAGGCCGAGCCAGTTGCGGTAGATCACCACTTTGTCATCGGCATCGACAGCGGCGACGGAGTCTTCGCAGTCCATGATGGTGGTGAGTGCGGCTTCCATCAGGATGTCTTTGACGCCGGCAGCGTCGGTCTGGCCGACCGGAGTGCTGGCATCGACCTGGATTTCGAAATGCAGGCCGTTGTTTTTCAGCAGGATCGCGGTCGGTGCAGCGGCATCGCCGTGGAAACCGATCAGCTGAGCGTCGTTGCGCAGGCCGCTGTTGCTGCCGCCTTTAAGGGCGACCACCAGTTTGCCGCCGACGATCTTGTAGCCGATGGAGTCGACGTGCGAGCCGGCAGCCAATGGCGCCGCTTCGTCGAGGAAGGCGCGGGCGAAGGCGATCACCTTGTCGCCGCGAACCTTGTTGTAGCCTTTGCCTTTTTCCGCACCGTCAGCTTCGCTGATGGCGTCGGTGCCGTAGAGCGCGTCATACAGCGAACCCCAGCGGGCGTTCGAAGCATTGAGCGCGAAACGCGCATTCATCACCGGCACCACGAGCTGCGGGCCGGCCATGCGGGCGATTTCGTCATCGACGTTTTGCGTCGTTGCCTGGAAATCGGCCGCTTCTGGCAGCAGATAACCGATGTCTTGCAAGAAGGCCTTATAAGCCACAGCGTCGTGCGCCTGACCGGCACGGGATTGGTGCCAGCCGTCGATACGAGCCTGGAAATCATCGCGTTTGGCGAGTAGGGCTTTGTTCTTCGGCGCCAGGTCGTGAATGACCTTGTCGGCACCGGCCCAGAATTTATCGGCGGTGAGGCCGGTTCCGGGAATGGCTTCGTTGTTCACGAAGTCGAACAGGACTTTGGCGACCTGCAGGCCACCGACTTGAACGTGTTCAGTCATTGCTTGCCTCACTCTGCTCAGCTATTTCGCTTTTCAGCTCTTCAAATTAACAATGAAGCCTCTGGCTATTTAAACCACAAACCCCTTCCACCAGTACATGCCATTTCGGGCGGCTGGGATGGAACCGATCAACGGCGTTGAGGCCTTGCTGATAGGGCTTTCAGGGCTGCGACTGCGCCTGTGGCAGACATCGATCCAACGTTATGTAGTGCGCGCTGCGGCATACTACATGATGAATTGCGGTTGTGAAAATTAGACTAATTACGTCGTTCTGCGACCCCGTGACGCATTGCAGTCACGTCGGGGATAGGGATGTTCTCAAAAAAGTATGAGATTGTTCCAGTTAAATATAAGAAGTTGTACACGATTTGTATTTTGACCGGGGGAATGGTGTCGTCCCGTTCGCGGGCAAGCCTCGCTCCTACAGGGCTGCGTACGACCTGTAGGAGCGAGGCTTGCCCGCGAAGGCGTCGGCCGATTCAGCGCAGCAACATCCCTTGCCTATACTTCTCTTTCTACAACAAAAGAGGGCTGCGCCATGGACCACCTCGTACTCACTGTTTTCGCACCGGACAAACCTGGGCAGGTCGAGCGCATCGCCCAGTGCATTGCCGAGCACGGCGGCAACTGGCTGGAAAGCCGCATGTCACGCATGGCCGGGCAGTTTGCCGGGATTCTTCGGGTGGGCGTGCCGGCCGAGGCCTACGACGAATTGGTCGATGCCTTACAGGCGTTGTCCGTCCATGGCATTCGCGTGCTGATCGCCGAAAGCGGCATCGAACAATCCTGCACCTGGAAACCGATTGCCATGGAACTGGTCGGCAATGATCGTCCGGGGATCGTGCGGGACATCACGCGTCTGTTGAGTGAGCAAGGGGTCAACCTGGAGCGGCTGGTGACTGAAGTGCGTCCGGCACCTATGAGCAGCGAGCCGTTGTTCCACGCTGAAGCGATTCTTGCGGTGCCGCTGACCTTGTCGCTGGACGTGTTGCAGTCGCGCCTGGAAACCCTGGCGGACGATTTGATGGTGGAGTTGGTGTTGCGCAGCGACCCCTGACAGGGTTATCCAAGTTATACGTGCACCTGCCTGTGGATAACCTGTAGAGACAGCCCGCCAGCCCACGCCGGCCGGGCTTCTTCAAGATCTGATCAAAAAACCATCAGTTTCAACAAGTTGCGCACAAACGCCGGGGATCACGCTGTGGATAACCTTGGGAAGGATCGATGCAGGCCACGAGAGGCGTGGCCTGCAGAGGTTTGTATGATTTTTGATCAGCTGCGGCGGCGCAGACTTATCCACGCATCGATGCTGTAAACCGCCAGGCCTGCCCAGATAAAGATGAAGGCGACCAGTGTGCTGGACGACAGATGCTCGCCAAACAGCAGCACGGCTTGCAACAGCACCAATGTCGGCGCCAGGTACTGGAGAAATCCGAGTGTCGTGTAGGGCAAATGCCGTGCGGCGGCGTTGAAACACACCAGCGGCACCAGCGTTACCGGACCCGCGGCGACCAGCCACCAGGCTTCGGACGTGGTCCAGAATTCGGGTTGGGCGCTGACGGCCGTCTGATTGAAGAGCAGCCAGGCGATGGCAATCGGCACCAGCATCCAGGTTTCCACCACCAGGCCCGGCAGCGCCTTGACCGGCGCCTGCTTGCGGATCAATCCGTAGAAGCCGAACGTCAACGCCAGCACCAGCGACACCCACGGCAGACTGCCGACTTGCCACACCTGTTGCGCGACGCCGACCGCCGCCAGTCCCACGGCAATCCACTGCATACGCCGCAACCGTTCGCCAAGGATCAACATCCCCAGCAACACGTTCACCAGCGGATTGATGTAGTAACCGAGACTGGCCTCAAGCATGCGCCCGTTGTTCACCGACCAGACGTACGTCAGCCAGTTGGCCGCGATCAGCGTGCCGCTCAAGGCCAGGATCGCCAGCCGTTTCGGGTTGTCACGCAACTCGCGCCACCAGCCCGGATGCTTCCACACCATCAGCAGCAACGCGCCGAACAGCGCCGACCAGAGCACGCGATGGATGATGATCTCCACGGCGGGCACGTTGGCAATGGCCTTGAAGTAGAGCGGGAAAAGTCCCCAGATGATGTAGGCACTCAGGCCCAGGATGTACCCGCGACGGGGGTTGGCGGCTTGCATGCAGAATCCTTGCTTAGGCAGCTAACAAAGAGAGGATTGTATAGACATGTGTTTTTTTTTGTAGGAGCGAGGCTTGCCCGCGAAGAACGATTACGCGGTGTATCTGGCTAACCGCGTTATCGTTCTTCGCGGGCAAGCCTCGCTCCTACAAGGGTTAGAACAGTTTCAGGGGTTCTTCGTTGAGGGCGGCGAGTTGCTCGCGCAACGCCAACACCTGATCACCCCAATACCGCTCCGTCCCGAACCACGGAAAACTGTGCGGGAACGCCGGGTCATCCCAGCGGCGTGCCAGCCACGCGCTGTAATGCATCAGGCGCAGTGCGCGCAGCGGCTCGATCAGCGCCAGTTCCCGCGGGTCGAAATCGTGAAACTCGTTGTAGCCGTCCATCAATTCCGACAACTGCCCCAGACATTCCTGACGGTCGCCGGCGAGCATCATCCAGATGTCCTGCACCGCCGGGCCCATGCGGCAGTCATCCAGGTCGACGATGTGGAACATCTCGTCGCGGCACATCATGTTGCCGGGGTGGCAATCGCCGTGCATGCGGATGTTCTGGTGCGGCGTGGCGTTGTAGACCTCTTCCACACGCTTGAGCAGATCACGGGCGACAGACTCGTAGGCCGGCAGCAGGCTTTTGGGGATGAAATTGCCTTCGAGCAAGGTTGTCAGCGAGGCATGACCGAAGTTCTTCACGCCCAGGGCTTCACGGTGTTCGAACGGTTTGGTCGAGCCGACGGCGTGCAGGCGACCGAGCAGTTGGCCCAGCCGATACAACTGATCGAGATTGCCCGGCTCCGGTGCGCGGCCACCACGGCGGGGGAACAGGGTGAAACGGAAACCGTTGTGTTCGTGCAGGCTGGCACCGTTGTGAATCATTGGTGCCACCACCGGCACGTCGCACTCGGCGAGTTCGAAGGTGAACTGGTGTTCTTCGAGAATCGCTTCGTTGGTCCAGCGCTGCGGGCGGTAGAACTTGGCGATCAGCGGCTCGGAGTCTTCGATGCCGACCTGATAGACACGGTTCTCGTAGCTGTTGAGCGCCAGAACGCGCGCGTCGCTGAGAAAGCCGATGCTTTCGACGGCATCGAGCACGAGGTCTGGGGTGAGGGTTGCAAACGGGTGGGCCATGCTGACTCCTGCGCGCAGCAGGCTGCCGCGTCCGGCCAAGCATGGTAGCGCAGACGGGCTGTCTTTAGTGGTTGGGGTTGAGATGAGTGTTGTCAGGGCTGACGTCTTCGCGGGCAAGCCTCGCTCCTACATTTGGAATGCATTTCCCTGTAGGAGCGAGGCTTGCCCGCGAAGGCGGTTGATCAGGCGCCGACGATCCCGCCGTCCTCACGGGAAATCGCCATCACCGAAGACCGCGGCTTGCCGTTCGGCAGGTGCTCAGGGAACGTCGAACCACCGTTCTCCCCCGGATGCTGAATCCCGACAAACAAGGTCTTCTGATCCGGCGAGAAACTGATCCCCGTCACCTCGCAACCCACCGGCCCGACCATGAAGCGTCGGATCTCACCGGTCACCGGGTCGGCACAGAGCATCTGATTGTTGCCCATGCCGGCAAAATCACCGGCGTTGCTCGAATCGCCATCGGTCAGGATCCACAAGCGTCCGGCCTTGTCGAAACCCAGGCCGTCCGGGCTGTTGAACATGTTCTGCGGCGTGATGTTCGACGAACCGCCCTTCGGCGTGCCGGCGTGGACACCCGGGTTGCCGGCGACCACAAACAGATCCCAGGCAAAGCTTTTCGAGCCGTGATCATCACGGTCGGTGCGCCAGCGCAGAATCTGCCCGTAGACGTTCTTCTCGCGCGGGTTCGGCCCGCCCGCCGGTTGACCGTCTTCACCGCGCTTGGCGTTGTTGGTCAGCGTGCAATAGACCTGGCCGTCCTTGGGACTGACGACGATCCATTCCGGACGGTCCATGCGCGTGGCTTTCACCACCGTGGCGGCGAGGCGTGCATGAATCAGCACCTCGGCCTGATCGGCAAAACCGCTGCTGGCGTCGATGCCGTTTTTGCCGTGGGTCAGCTCGATCCACTCGCCCTGGCCTTTCGGGTGATCGGCATTGCCGTCGCCCGCGTCGAAACGCGCTACGTACAAGGTGCCGTGGTCCAGCAGGTCGCGGTTGGCTTTCGGGTTCTTGTGGTTGATCTTGTCGCGGCTGACGAACTTGTAGATGAACTCGCCGCGTTCGTCGTCGCCCATGTACACCACGGCGTGGCCGTCATGGGTTTCGGCCAGGGCCGCGTTTTCATGTTTGAAACGGCCCAGCGCGGTGCGCTTGACCGGTGTCGATGTCGGATCGAACGGGTCGATTTCCACCACCCAGCCATGACGGTTGAGTTCGTTGGGGTTCTTCGCTAGGTCGAAGCGCTCGTCGTGTTGATGCCAGTTGATCTCTTTACTGGTCGCCACCGCACCGTAGCGTTTTTGCGCGGCGTCGAATTTCTGCTCGGCATTGCTGCTGCCGAAGCAGTCGGTGAAGTTCTCTTCACAGGTCAGGTAGGTGCCCCACGGCGTCTTGCCGTTGGCGCAGTTCTGGAAGGTGCCGAGCACGTTCTTGCCGTGCGGGTCGGCGCTGGTTTTCACCAGCGCGTGGCCGGCAGCCGGGCCGCTGAGGCTGATCGGTGCGTTGCCGTGAATGCGGCGGTTGTAGCGCGAGCCCTGAACGAATTGCCAGTGGCCGTTCTTGCGCTGCACCTCGATCACCGACACGCCTTCGCAGGCCAGCGCCTTGCGCACCTCTTCGGCCGATTGCGGCATGCCGCCGTGCGGGTAAAGGTAGCGGTAGTTGGTGTATTCGTTGTTGATCGCCATCAGCGCCCGGTCTTTCTCACCCGGAAATTCGAACAGGCTCATGCCGTCGTTGTTGTCGCCGAACTGGACTTCCTGTTGCTCGGCGCTGCCGTTGCCGCTTGGATCAAATGCCGGACCGTTCTTTTGCAGCGGCTGGCCCCAGCTGATCAGCACCGAAGACTTGTAGCCCGGTGGCAGGGTGATTGCGTCGCTGGTGGCGGCGGGAATGCTGTCGAAACCCAACAGTTTGCTGGTGCCTGCGCTGACACTGGCCGCGAGCACGCTGCGGCTCAGCAGGTTGCCGCCGAGGAACATCGCGGCACCGCACAGGGCGCCCGCGCTGATGAAACCACGACGGCTGAGGCCGACCATTTGCTCGAGGTCGGTGGATTGGTTGTCTTCTAATAGGCTCACATCAGGCTCCCTGCTGGTTTTTGCAGTCACCTTAAAGCGCGTTAATGACGCTTGTGTTTCAGAGCGGTGTACCGAGCAGCACGTTGGAGGGGGAAAATTGCACCCGCAGCGCTTTGCCGGTGGCCAGACCGTGGGTTCGCAAGTGCAGCGGTTCGGCCAGCGCGCACAGCGTCTGGCCATTGGGCAGGCCGATGCGCACTTCACTCGGGCCGTCTTCGGCGTCGAGGATTTCTTCAAGGGTGCCGGTCAGGCAATTGTGTCCGGGCGTTGCCTCGTCATCGATACCCAACAGGTCGAGCCAGCCGGCCTTGATCAGGGCGACGACTTCGGTGCCGGTTTGCAGCTCCAGGCGCAGGGTGCTGTCGTGAGTGATCTGCGCCACGAGGATCAAGCCTTCAGCCAGTTCCAGGCGGATCAGGTCGTTGCGCCCCTGAGCTTCGATTTCCACGACCTTGCCGTGCAATTGATTGCGCGCGCTGGTTCTGAGCATCAGGCGGCCGAGCAGGTTGAGGTCGCTGGCGTCTTCGGCGGCTTCCAGCACCTGCGCCTGCAACGTTTGCAGCTTTTGATACAGGCGCAATACGCGCTCGCCTTCGCTGGACAGCTTGGCGCCACCGCCGCCCTTGCCGCCGACGCTGCGCTCCACCAGCGGTTTCTGCGCGAGGTTGTTCAGCTCGTCGATGGCATCCCATGCAGCTTTGTAACTCAGGCCCGCGCTTTTTGCGGCGCGAGTGATCGAGCCCTGTTCGGCGATGTGTTGCAGCAAGGCGATGCGCTGCGGGCGACGGACAATGTGCTGGGACAACAACGTAGGCAAGGACATGGCGAGACGCTTCAAGGCTGTGACGATGGAGAGGACGTTGGCGGCTTGGGGCGCGGGAGTCAAGTCAGCCACGATTCCTGTGGGAGCGAGCAGGCTCGCTCCCACAGGTTTTGTGCCAGGCATTAGTCAATTGGTGTCGCCGGGTTTTGGGGTGCGGGCCAGGCAGTAGACGTCGACTCGCGCGGCACCGGCGTCCATTAATAGACGAGCCAATGCCTGGGCCGTGGCGCTGGTGGTCAGTACGTCGTCGACCAGCGCCAGGTGACGGCCCTTGATCAGTGCTCCGGGCATCAGCGCGAAGGCGTGACGCAGGTTCTTCCTGCGCGCATCAGCCTTCAGCTCCTGTTGCGCGCTGGTGTCCTGAATCCGCTTGAGCAGCTGTTCGTCACAGTGGATATCCAGGGCGGCGCTCAACCAGCGGGCCAGCATCGCGGCCTGGTTGAAGCCCCGTTGGCGCAGACGTTTAGCGGCGAGCGGAACGGGGACCAACGCATCTGGCCGTTCCAACCCTTCATCGAAGCGATGTTGCAGGTATTGAGCAAGAAGTTCGGCGAGCAGGCGACCATACGGCCACTTCGCGTTGTGCTTGAATCGGGTGATCAGGCTGTCGACCGGAAAACCATAGGTCCACGGGGCAATGACTTGCTCGAAGGGCGGCGGTTGCTGCAAGCACGGGCCGCACGTCAGGCCCGCCGCAGGTAATGGCAGGGCGCAGGTCTGGCAGTGATCGCCGAGCCAGGGCAGCTCGGTTTCGCAGGCCATGCAGATCGGCGTGGCTTCTTCGGCTGTCTCGTCGCAGAGCAAACAGGATTGGTTGTTTTTTAACCAGATGTAAACCGGTCCTTCGTATCGTGGTTGACAGCGCATCGCTCTTCCTTAAATATGCCGAACATCCGTGTCGCGTCTGTGGGTATTCCGTCCCCCGACCGCTTGCCCAGCATAAAACAAAGGAAACGCCCATGAGCGCCAGCACCTCTGCAACCCTGCGTCATGACTGGTCTTTGGCCGAAGTCAAAGCACTCTTCGTTCAGCCATTCAATGACCTGCTGTTTCAGGCGCAGACCGTGCACCGCGCGCATTTCGACGCCAACCGCGTCCAGGTTTCCACGCTGCTCTCGATCAAGACCGGCGCCTGCCCGGAAGATTGCAAATATTGTCCGCAGTCCGGTCACTACAACACCGGCCTGGAAAAAGAAAAACTGATGGAAGTGCAGAAGGTCCTCGAAGAGGCCGCTCGCGCCAAGGCCATCGGTTCGACCCGTTTCTGCATGGGCGCGGCGTGGAAACACCCGTCGGCCAAAGACATGCCCTACGTGCTGAAGATGGTCGAAGGCGTGAAGGCCATGGGCCTGGAAACCTGCATGACCCTCGGTCGTCTGGACCAGGAGCAGACCGAAGCGCTGGCCAAGGCCGGCCTCGATTACTACAACCACAACCTCGACACTTCGCCGGATTTCTACACCAGCATCATCACCACCCGCACCTACAGCGAGCGCCTGCAAACCCTGGCCTACGTGCGTGATTCGGGGATGAAGATCTGCTCCGGCGGCATCCTCGGCATGGGCGAGTCCCTCGATGACCGCGCCAACCTGCTGATCCAGCTGGCCAACCTGCCGGAGCATCCGGAATCGGTGCCGATCAACATGCTGGTGAAAGTCGCCGGTACGCCGCTGGAAAACGCCGAAGACATCGATCCGTTCGACTTCATCCGCATGCTCGCCGTAGCGCGGATCCTGATGCCGAAGTCCCACGTGCGCCTGTCCGCCGGCCGTGAAGCGATGAACGAGCAGATGCAGGCCCTGGCGTTCTTCGCCGGTGCGAACTCGATTTTCTACGGCGACAAATTGCTGACCACCGCCAACCCGCAGGCCGACAAGGACATGCAACTGTTCTCGCGCCTCGGCATCCTGCCGGAAGCGCGCGAAGAGCACGCCGACGAAGTGCATCAGGCCGCCATCGAGCAGGCGCTGGTGGAGCAGAAGAGCAGCGAGCAGTTCTACAACGCTGCCGTCTAACCAACGCGAAACCCTGTAGGAGCGAGGCTTGCCCGCGAAAGAGTCACTGCGGTCGCTCAGTCAGGCCGCGGCGTTCCCTTCGCGGGCAAGCCTCGCTCCTACAGGTTATGTTTGTTTTCCTTACTTGCGAGGCCTGCATGTCTTTCGATCTCGCCGCACGCCTTGCTGCCCGTCGTGCCGAAAATCTCTATCGCCAACGCCCCTTGCTCGAAAGCCCCCAGGGCCCGGAAGTGGTGGTCGATGGCCAGCCGTTGCTGGCGTTCTGTAACAACGATTACCTGGGCCTGGCCAATCATCCGCAAGTGATCGAGGCCTGGCGCGCCGGGGCGTCTCGATGGGGCGTCGGCGGCGGCGCTTCGCATTTGGTCATCGGCCACAGCACGCCACATCACGAGCTGGAAGAAGCGCTGGCTGACTTGACCGGCCGCCCGCGCGCGTTGCTGTTCACCACCGGCTACATGGCCAACCTCGGTGCGGTCACCGCGTTGGTCGGGCAGGGCGATACAGTGCTCGAAGACCGCCTCAATCACGCCTCGTTGCTCGATGCCGGTTTGTTGTCCGGCGCGCGTTTCAATCGTTATCTGCACAACGATGCAGCGAGCCTGGCCAATCGTCTCGAGAAAGCCACCGGCAATACGCTGGTGGTCACCGACGGTGTGTTCAGCATGGACGGCGATATCGCCGACTTGCCAGCGTTGGCCCGAGAAGCCAAGGCCAAAGGTGCGTGGCTGATGGTGGATGACGCGCACGGTTTTGGTCCGCTGGGTGCCAATGGCGGCGGGATCGTCGAGCATTTCGGCCTGAGCCAGGAAGACGTGCCTGTGCTGGTCGGCACCCTCGGCAAGGCGTTCGGGACGGCGGGCGCGTTCGTCGCCGGCAGCGAAGAGCTGATTGAGAGTCTGATCCAGTTCGCCCGTCCCTACATTTACACCACCAGCCAACCGCCGGCCCTGGCCTGCGCGACGCTGAAAAGCCTGGAATTGCTGCGCAGCGAACACTGGCGGCGTGAGCATCTGAAAACGCTGATCCGTCAGTTCCGCCACGGCGCCGAGCAGATCGGCCTGGAGTTGATGGACAGCTTCACGCCCATTCAACCGATCATGATCGGCGACGCCGGGCGTGCGGTGCGACTGTCGCAGATGCTGCGCGAACGCGGCTTGATGGTCACGGCGATTCGTCCGCCGACTGTGCCCGCCGGCAGCGCCCGTCTTCGGGTAACCCTGACCGCCGCGCACAGCGAGGCGCAGGTGCAGCTATTGTTAAATGGACTGGCCGATTGTTTTCAACAACTGGGACCGGAGCCAAGCCATGCGTAATCGCCTGATTCTGCTGCCCGGCTGGGGTCTCGGGATTTCTCCGCTGGAACCCTTGGCGGCTGCGTTGCAGGGGCTGGACGAACACCTGCGCGTCGAGATTGAGCCGTTGCCGGATTTGGAATCCAGCGACCTTGAAGAATGGCTCGACGAACTCGACTCGGCCGTGCCTCAGGATGTGTGGCTTGGCGGCTGGTCGCTCGGCGGCATGCTTGCCTCCGAGTTGGCGGCGCGACGCGGTGATCGTTGCTGCGGCTTGCTGACCCTGGCGAGCAATCCTTCTTTTGTTGCCCATGAACAGTGGCCGAGCGCGATGCCCGGCGAGACGTTTGATGCGTTTCTGGCAGGCTGCAATGCCGATCCGCGCATGACCTTGAAACGCTTTTCGCTGCTGTGCGCGCAAGGCGCCGAAGACCCGCGCGGGTTGTCGCGGCTGCTGCTCGGTGGTGCGCCAAACGCCTCTGCTGCGGTGTTGATGAGCGGCCTGGAGTTGCTGGCACAACTGGATACCCGTCAGGCATTGCAGGCCTTTCGCGGCCCGCAGTTGCACCTGTTCGCCGGCCTCGACGGACTGGTTCCGGCCGAAGCGGCGGGGGACTTGCTGGCGTTGCTGCCGGATGTCGAAATCGGTCTGATTGAACAGGCCAGCCACGCGTTTCTTCTGGAAGACCCTCACGGTGTGGCGGGGGCGATCCAGGCCTTTTTGCATGAGTCCGGTGATGACTGATTTATCCCTTCCCAGCCTGCCCGGCGGCCTGCCGGACAAACGCCAGGTGGCGGCGTCCTTTTCCCGCGCGGCGGCCAGCTATGACAGCGTGGCCGAATTGCAGCGTGACGTCGGCAGCCAGTTGTTGAGCCGTTTGCCGGGCGATTTCGTGCCCGGTCGCTGGCTGGACCTGGGCTGTGGCACCGGGCATTTCAGTCGTGTGCTGGGTGAGCGTTTTCCTGGCGGTCACGGCGTGGCGCTGGACATCGCCGAAGGCATGCTCAATCACGCGCGCCCATTGGGCGGGGCCACGCACTTCATCGCCGGGGATGCAGAGCGGTTGCCATTGCAGGATTCGACTTGTGATCTGATCTTCTCCAGCCTGGCGGTGCAATGGTGCGCGGACTTCGCGTCGGTGCTCAGTGAAGCCCATCGCGTGCTGAAACCCGGTGGAATGTTTGCGTTTGCTAGTCTGTGCGTGGGCACACTGTTTGAGCTGCGAGACAGTTGGCGTCAGGTGGATGGCATGGTGCACGTCAACCGCTTCCGCGAGTTCGGGGTTTATCAACACCTGTGTGCGGCCAGCGGTTTGAAGGTCGCGAGTCTGCAAACCCGTCCTCACGTGCTGCATTACCCGGATGTGCGCAGCCTGACTCATGAACTCAAGGCGCTGGGCGCGCACAATCTGAACCCCGGTCGGCCGGGTGGTTTGACCGGCAGGGCGCGGATCCTCGGCCTGGTCGAGGCGTATGAGCAGTTTCGTCAGGCCCAAGGCCTGCCGGCGACTTATCAAGTGGTGTACGCCGTTTTGGAGAAACCCTTATGAGCGCAGCGTATTTCATCACCGGGACTGACACCGATGTCGGCAAGACCACCGTGGCTGCGGGTTTGCTGTATGCCGCGCGGTTGGCCGGCCTGAGTACGGCGGCGGGAAAACCGGTGGCCTCCGGTTGCGACGTGACGCCCAAGGGCTTGCGCAACGCCGATGCGTTGGCGCTGCTGGCGGAATGTTCGGTGCCGCTGACGTATGCACAGGTCAATCCGGTGGCCTTCGAACCGGCCATCGCTCCGCATCTGGCGGCGCGCGAGGCCGGCGTCGCGTTGACGGTGCAATCGTTGCTGACGCCAATGCAGCAGATTCTGGAGATGCAGGCAGATTTCACTCTCATCGAAGGCGCTGGCGGCTGGCGCGTGCCGCTGGCGGATCAGGACAACCTGTCGGACCTGGCCATGGCGCTGGGTTTGCCGGTGATTCTGGTGGTCGGCGTACGGCTGGGCTGCATCAACCATGCGCTGCTGACGGCTGAGGCGATTGCCCGTGACGGTTTGCAATTGGCGGGTTGGGTGGCCAACATCATCGATGCCAAAACTGCGCGCCTTGAAGAAAACCTGGCCACGCTGGCCGAGCGGATCCCCGCGCCGTGCCTGGGGCGTGTGCCGAAACTCAAGTTGGTGACCGCAGAGGCGGTGGCGGAACACCTTCAGCTGGATTTGCTGGACTGAAGTCTCAAGCACTGGTTTTACCTATGACAAGGCACTGTGCCATTAGTGTTTTTGTCGGGCCTTTTGCAGGCGGGTCTGGTTCAATGGCCGCTGTTGATCCTTTGTAGGACGAGTTCTCCCATGGAAATCTCAGGAAGTACCGCTTTTTATGCTGGTCTGAGCACTATTCAGACGGGGCAGAACCGTGTCGATCAAGCCTCCGGCCAGATTGCCAACAATTCGGTCGAGCGTTCGGTGACCAGTCAGTCCTCCGATGCTCAGGTCAATCGCCTGCGCTCGGTTGATCGCAGCCAGCAGTCGGACCTCGCCAGCAACATGGTCGAGATGGCTCAGGGCAAGTTTCAGGTCGAGGCCGGTGTCAAAGTTGCCAAAGCTTCCGATGAAATGCTCGGTACACTGATCGACACATTCGCTTGATCATCTGCTGAAACCGCTCTGCCAACGCCGCGACCCTTCGCGGCGTTTTTGTGTGTAAGTCCTTCTCTCCCAACTAAACTTTTCTGCAGGACGTGTTGCTCAGTCAACGGCGTTGCGTTGTCGCGTGTGCAGCTTTGCGCGGGGAGTGAAGACGAACGGCAAAAGATCGGCGCTTGACAAGATTTGGGCGTAAACGTATGTTTCAAACAACTGTTTGACCGTCACAACAAATCAACGCGGTCGTTCATTCCCGGTTACATCAGCAGAGGTTTATCGCTATGCCTGACTACAAGGCCCCCTTGCGTGATATTCGCTTCGTTCGTGACGAACTGCTCGGCTACGAAGCGCACTATCAGAGCCTTCCGGCTTGCTCGGACGCAACTCCGGACATGGTTGACGCCATTCTCGAAGAAGGCGCCAAGTTTTGTGAGCAGGTACTGGCTCCGCTGAACCGCGTGGGTGACACCGAAGGCTGCACCTGGAGCGAGTCCGGCGTTAAAACCCCGACCGGCTTCAAAGAAGCCTACAAGCAATTCGTTGAAGGCGGCTGGCCAAGCCTGGCCCACGACGTAGAGCACGGCGGCCAGGGCCTGCCGGAGTCTCTGGGTCTGGCAGTCAGCGAAATGGTTGGCGAAGCCAACTGGTCGTGGGGCATGTACCCGGGCCTGTCGCACGGCGCGATGAACACCATTTCCGAGCACGGCACGCCTGAGCAGCAACACGCCTACCTGACCAAACTGGTCTCCGGCGAATGGACTGGCACCATGTGCCTGACCGAACCGCACTGCGGCACCGACCTGGGCATGCTGCGCACCAAGGCCGAACCTCAGGCCGACGGTTCCTACAAAGTCTCCGGCACCAAGATCTTCATCTCGGCCGGTGAACACGACATGGCCGATAACATCGTCCACATCGTGCTGGCTCGCCTGCCGGATGCACCGGCTGGCACCAAAGGCATCTCGCTGTTCATCGTTCCGAAATTCATGCCGAACGAAGACGGTTCGATCGGTGCGCGCAACGCCGTGTCCTGTGGTTCCCTGGAACACAAAATGGGCATCCACGGCAACGCCACCTGCGTGATGAACTTCGACGCGGCCACCGGTTTCCTGATCGGCCCGGCGAACAAAGGCCTGAACTGCATGTTCACCTTTATGAACACCGCACGTCTGGGCACCGCGCTGCAAGGCCTGGCCCACGCCGAAATCGGTTTCCAGGGCGGCCTGAAATACGCTCGCGATCGTCTGCAAATGCGCTCCCTGACTGGCCCGAAAGCGCCGGAAAAAGCCGCCGACCCGATCATCGTGCATCCTGACGTTCGTCGCATGCTGTTGACCATGAAAGCGTTCGCCGAAGGCAACCGCGCAATGGTTTACTTCACCGCCAAGCAAGTCGACATCGTCAAGTACGGCGTGGACGAAGAAGAGAAGAAGAAAGCCGACGCACTGCTGGCGTTCATGACGCCAATCGCCAAAGCCTTCATGACCGAAGTCGGTTTCGAATCCGCCAACCACGGCGTGCAAATCTACGGCGGCCACGGCTTCATCGCCGAGTGGGGCATGGAGCAGAACGTTCGCGACAGCCGCATTTCGATGCTGTACGAAGGCACCACCGGCATCCAGGCACTCGACCTGCTCGGCCGCAAAGTGTTGATGACTCAAGGCGAGGCCCTGAAAGGCTTCACCAAGATCGTCCACAAGTTCTGCCAGACCAACGAAGGCAACGAAGCCGTTCAGGAATTCGTCGCACCGCTGGCTGCAATCAACAAAGAATGGGGCGAGCTGACCATGAAGGTCGGTATGGCAGCCATGAAAGACCGCGAAGAAGTCGGCGCGGCTTCCGTGGACTACCTGATGTACTCCGGTTACGCCTGCCTGGCCTACTTCTGGGCTGACATGGCACGTCTGGCGGCCGAGAAACTGGCAGCCGGCACCACCGAAACGGCGTTCTACACCGCCAAGCTGCAGACTGCGCGCTTCTACTTCCAGCGCATCCTGCCGCGTACCCGCACTCACGTTGCAACCATGCTGTCGGGCGCCAACAACCTGATGGACATGAAAGAAGAAGACTTCGCACTGGGCTACTAAGCCTTAACGCAGCCTACTAAATAAACCGCTGCTCCTTCGGGAGTGGCGGTTTTTTTTCAACTCGACTTTGGTGAAAAAAACCACGGTCGGGGGCAGTTCTCCCGTCTTTTGTAACGACCTTTGATGGGGGAACCGTGCATTGCTGGTTGGCCGGATAGTAGTCAGTAATGCGGCGTCAAAAAAACCTTAGCAAATCACTCAGAAAATCAGGGTCACTGCCGTTAAAGTAGTGGGCACAATGCCATCTATAGACATGACGGGTCGGAGCTTTACCCTTGCCGCGTTCTTCCGCTGTACGTTTCAGTCATTTCCTACCCTCACTTCTGCTTTTGCTTGCGGGGCTGGCGGCTGCGTACGTCAAGGACCTGAACGTCTTCTTCACTTCGCTGTTCAACGTGCTGCCTACGTTGGTGCTGTTGCTCGGCGGCGCTTATTGCGCGGTTTACCGACGTCAGCGTGAACTGTTTCTGATGGTCACGGTGTACATCGCCTACTACCTGCTCGACACCCAGACCGACTATTACCGCGACAACGGCAGAGTGCGTGAAGACGCCGCCGTGGTCTTTCACCTGTGCTGTCTGTTGCTGCCGCTGATGTTTGGCATATTCGCCGCGTGGCAGGAACGCACCCATCTGTTTCAGGACATGATCGCGCGTTTCGCAGTGTTGCTGGCCGTCGGCAGCGTGGCGTTGGGCCTGGAGCAAAGTTACCCACAGGCGCTGTTGATGTGGCTGTCGGAAATCCGCTGGCCAGCCCTGCATGGCGCGTGGATGAGCCTGATTCAGCTGTCCTACCCCGTGTTTATCGCCTCGTTCCTGCTGCTGAGCTGGCAATACTGGCGCAACCCCAGGCCTTTGCACGCCGCCCAACTGGTGGGTTTGCTCGGGCTGTTCTGGGCGTTGCCGAAGACGTTCATCCTGCCGTTCACCCTGAACATCATGTGCAGCCAGGTGATGTTGATGATTGCCGCGGCGGTTGCCCATGAAGCCTATCAAATGGCCTTCCGCGATGAGCTCACCGGTTTGCCTGGCCGCCGCGCGTTGAACGAACGCATGCAGCGCCTGGGGCGCAATTACGTGCTGGCCATGAGCGACGTCGACCACTTCAAGAAATTCAACGACACCCACGGCCACGACGTCGGCGATCAGGTGCTGCGGCTGGTAGCCAGCAAACTGTCGAAAATCGGCGGCGGCGGTAGGGCGTATCGTTACGGCGGTGAGGAATTTGCGCTGGTGTTCGCGGGCAAGACGCTTGAAGAGTGCATGCCGCACCTGGAAGTCATCCGCGAATCCATCGCCACCTACAACATTCAACTGCGTAACCAGGACAACCGTCCTCAGGATGACCAGCAAGGTCGTCAGCGTCGTGCCGGATCAGGGGCTTCGAGTGTGTCGGTCACCGTCAGCATCGGCGTCGCCGAACGCGTGGAACAGCGCAACCCGGAAAAAGTGCTCAAATCTGCCGATGAGGCGCTCTACGCCGCGAAAGGCGCCGGGCGAAACTGCGTGGTGGCTTACGGTCAGAACCGTCGTGGTGCGGTGCGCGAGGCTGCTGCGGGTTGAGTGATGATGGCGCATTCAGCGTCTGGACTGTGATTGTGAGGCGTGATCGGCGGCAGTAGGTTTGATCAATCTGCTGCCGGAGAAATGACCATGCCCGAGTACAAAGCTCCCCTGCGCGACATGCGCTTTCTGATCGACCACGTCTTCGACTTTCACAGCAACTACGCCGCACTGGGCGCCACGGATGCCAGCCCGGACATGGTCAATGCGATCCTCGAAGAAGGCGCGAAGTTCTGCGAGAACGTGCTCGCACCGCTCAATCGCAGCGGCGACGAAGAGGGCTGCCATTTCGACAACGGCGTGGTGACAACGCCTACAGGCTTCAAGCAAGCCTTCGCACAATACGTCGAAGGTGGCTGGCATGGTCTGGCGGCCGATCCCGCTTATGGCGGCCAGGGCTTGCCGAGTTCCCTGGGGCTGGTCATCAGCGAGATGGTCGGGTCCAGCAACACTTCCTGGGGCATGTACCCGGGCCTGACGCACGGCGCGATGTCGGCGATCCATGCCCATGGCACCGAAGAACAGAAAAACACCTACCTGAGCAAACTCACCGCGGGCCAATGGACCGGCACCATGTGCCTGACCGAAGCCCATTGCGGCACAGACCTGGGCATCATCAAGACCCGTGCCGTGCCAGCAGCCGATGGCAGTTACGCGATCTCCGGCAGCAAGATTTTCATCTCTGCCGGCGAACACGACATGAGCGACAACATCATTCACCTGGTGCTGGCGAAACTGCCGGATGCGCCTGCGGGCACCAAGGGCATTTCGCTGTTCATCGTTCCTAAGTTCCTACCCGATGCCGAAGGAGAGGCGGGGGCGCGCAACGGCGTTTCCTGCGGTTCGATCGAACACAAGATGGGCATCAAGGCTTCGGCCACCTGCGTGCTGAACTTCGACGAGGCCAAGGGCTTTCTGATCGGTGAACCGAACAAGGGCCTGAACTGCATGTTCACCATGATGAACCATGCGCGTCTCGGCACCGGGATGCAGGGTTTGTGTCTGGGGGAAGCGAGTTTTCAGGGCGCGATCAAGTACGCCAATGATCGTTTGCAGATGCGTTCGCTGACCGGCCCGAAAGCACCGGATAAAGTCGCCGACCCGATCATCGTTCATCCTGATGTGCGTCGAATGTTGCTGACCATGAAGGCCTTCAACGAAGGTAATCGCGCGCTGACCTACTTCACCGCGCAACTTCTGGATGCCGCGCACCTGAGCCCGGATGAAGCCGCGCGGCAGGACGCTGAAGACCTGTTGGCGTTCCTGACGCCGATCTGCAAGGCCTTCATGACCGACACCGGGCTGGAAGTGACCAACCACGGCATGCAGGTGTTCGGCGGCCACGGCTTCATTCGTGAGTGGGGCATGGAGCAGTTGGTTCGCGATTGCCGGATCGCACCGATCTACGAAGGCACCAACGGCATTCAGGCGCTGGATTTGCTCGGGCGCAAAGTGCTCGGCAGCCAGGGCAAACTGCTACGCGGTTTTACCAAAATCGTTCACAAGTTCTGCGCGGCGAACGCCGATCATCCGCAACTCGCCAGCTACGTGGCGCAACTCAACGGGTTGAACCAGCAGTGGGGCGAACTGACTACCCAGGTCGGCATGGCCGCGATGAAGAATCCGGACGAAGTGGGCGCCGCGTCGGTGGATTACCTGATGTACAGCGGTTACATCATCCTCGGTTACTTGTGGCTGCGCATGGCGCTGGTGGCTCAGGCGCAACTGGATGCGGGCAGCGGCGATGCCGATTTCTGCCGGGGTAAACTGGCAACCAGCGAGTTTTACTTCAAGCGATTGCTGCCACGCACCGCCGCACATCGCGCGGCTATCGAAGCGGGTAGCGATTGCTTGATGCAACTGCCAGCGGAGTTGTTCTCGGTGTAACGGTTGCGTTTGAAAAGCTTCGCGGGCAAGTCGGATCGCCGCATCGCTCGCTCCTACAGGTCATGCACCAAATCGAAATGGCGCAAACCCTGTAGGAGCGAGGCTTGCCCGCGAAGGTGCTCTGGCAGACACAAAAACGCAATGACCAAAAATTACAAAACGGTCACAGCCTGACCCTATGTGTCGCAAAAGTTGTTGGGTTACACTCGGACCCAACGAAAACACTCTTCCTACGAATCACCTGTAAAGATCCTGCGAGGTTTGCCATGGCTGACTACAAAGCGCCCCTGCGCGATATGCGCTTCGTCCTCAATGAAGTATTCGAGGTCGCCAAGCTCTGGGCCGAGTTGCCTGCACTGGCCGATACCGTCGACGCAGAAACCGTTGAAGCCATTCTTGAAGAGGCCGGCAAGGTCACCAGCAAAAGTATCGCGCCCCTGAGCCGTGCGGCTGACGAAGAAGGTTGCCATTGGGCGGACGGTGCTGTCACCACGCCGGCAGGTTTCCCACAGGCTTATCAGACTTACGCTGAAGGCGGTTGGGTCGGTGTCGGTGGCGATCCGACCTACGGCGGCATGGGGATGCCCAAGGCGGTTTCGGCCCAGGTCGAAGAAATGGTCAACTCCGCGAGCCTGTCGTTCGGTCTGTACCCGATGCTGACCGCCGGTGCTTGCCTGTCGATCAACGCCCACGCCAGCGACGAACTGAAAGCCGCTTACCTGCCGAACATGTACGCCGGCGTCTGGGCCGGTTCCATGTGCCTGACCGAGCCTCACGCCGGTACAGACCTGGGCATCATCCGCACCAAGGCTGAGCCTCAGGCGGACGGTTCCTACAAAGTCAGCGGCACCAAGATTTTCATCACCGGCGGCGAACACGACCTGACCGAGAACATCATTCACCTGGTACTCGCCAAACTGCCGGATGCACCGGCGGGGCCGAAGGGCATTTCGCTGTTCCTGGTGCCGAAGTTCATGGTCAATGCCGATGGCAGCCTGGGTGCACGTAACCCGGCGACCTGCGGTTCGATCGAACACAAGATGGGCATTCAGGCCTCCGCGACTTGCGTGATGAACTTCGACGAAGCCGTGGGTTACCTGGTCGGCGAGCCGAACAAAGGCCTGGCGGCGATGTTCACCATGATGAACTACGAGCGTCTGGGCGTCGGTATCCAGGGCCTGGCCTCTGGTGAGCGCTCTTACCAGAACTCCGTTGAATACGCCCGCGACCGCCTGCAAAGCCGTTCGCCGACCGGCGCGCAGAACAAGGACAAAGTGGCCGACCCGATCATCGTCCACCCGGACGTGCGTCGCATGCTGCTGACCATGAAAGCCTCGAACGAAGGCGGCCGTGCTTTCTCGACTTACGTGGCCATGCAACTGGACACCGCCAAGTTCAGCGAAGATGCGACCACCCGCAAACGCGCGGAAGACCTTGTGGCGCTGCTGACCCCGGTAGCCAAGGCGTTCCTGACTGACCTCGGTCTGGAAACCACCGTTCACGGCCAGCAGGTTTTCGGCGGCCACGGTTACATCCGTGAGTGGGGCCAGGAGCAACTGGTTCGCGACGTGCGCATCACTCAGATCTACGAAGGCACCAACGGCATCCAGGCGCTGGACCTTGTCGGGCGCAAGATCGTTGGCAGCGGCGGGGCGTTCTACAACCTGTTCGCCGACGAGATTCGTCACTTCACCGCGACGGCCAGCGCTGAGCTGGACGAGTTCACCAAGCCGTTGAACGATGCCGTGACCACCCTCGACGAATTGACGGAGTGGTTGCTGGATCGGGCGAAAAACAACCCGAATGAAATCGGCGCGGCTTCGGTCGAGTACCTGCAAACTTTCGGTTACGTGGCTTACGCCTACATGTGGGCACTGATGGCCAAGGCCGCCTTCGGTAAAGAAGCGCAGGACGATTTCTACGCGAGCAAATTGGGTACGGCGCGGTTCTATTTCGCACGCCTGCTGCCGCGTATTCACTCGTTGAGTGCGTCGGTGAAGGCCGGTAGCGAGTCGCTGTTCCTGCTGGACGCGGCGCAGTTCTGACAATGTAACGTCATGTAAGCATTCTCTTACATGACGTGCTGCTTTTCTCCCATAGATGCAAATTGGATCCACGGCTAATCTACTTCACATGGACGTCGCGCAGGAAGCGCAAAGCAACAACACGGACACGTAGGATTCTGCCAGGACGGCGGAGTGAAATGGATGTCAGGGAAACAGTCTGCAAAGCCCCGCTTCGGCGGGGTTTTCTTTTGCCCGCAGAAAAGTAGTCAGCTCATCCCGTCCAGGGTTGTCGGGACGTCATTCGGGCCATTCATCACTTCTTCAAGCAAGGTCCGCAACAACGCCAATGACGCTTGTTGCCGTTGCACATCGCGACACACCAACCCGACTTTCAATGGCACCCGTGGCTCGGTCAGCGGCTTCCAGAGCAGTTCGTCATTGCCCAGCATCTTCTGCGAGCGGCCGGGCAGGACAGTCGCCAACCGGGTGTGCGGCAGGCTGTCGAGAATCCCCGCCATGTTGTTCAGTTCGGCCTGCACTTGCGGGCGTCGCCCCAGGCTGGCCAGTTGCGTCTGCCAGATCTGTCGCACCTGAAACTCTTCACCCAGCAGTAACATCGGCAACTCGGCGGCCTGACTCATGGAGACTTTCTTGAATTCACGCAGCGGATGATCCGCCGGGATGACCAGTGTCAGTTCATCTTCGTACAGCATCACGCCGTGTAGCCCCGGCTGACGGGGCGGCAAGTAACTGATGCCGATGTCCAGCGAACCGTTGAGCAGCCGTCGTTCGATTTCCAGTCCCGTCAGTTCATAGATCTGCACCACCAGGTGCGGCTGCGCCTTGCGCACGCGTTCGAGCATCTGCGGCACCAGGCTGGTGTGGACGGTTTGCAGCACGCCAATGGCCAGGGTGCGCAGCGCTTGTCCCTTGAAGTTGCCCAATGCTTCACGCGCCCGTTGCAGGCCGTCGAGCAAGGGCAGGGCGTGGTTGTACAGCGTGTGTGCGGCCAGGGTCGGCAGCAAGCGTTTACTGCTGCGCTCGAACAGGCTCACATCGAGGTGTTGTTCGAGCTGGCGAATCTGTTGGGAGAGTGCCGGTTGGGAGATTGAAAGCCGCTCGGCGGCCCGGCCCACATGGCCCTCTTCGTAGACCGCGACGAAATAACGCAGTTGTTTAAAATCCATAAGTTTTACTTATTGAAAATGCTGGGAAATCGAAATGGCTCAAGGTCTTGCCTGAGCCTAGTCTAACCGCATTCACAGGGCTTACAGGGCCATAGAACGCGATGACTACCGTTTACGCCGAAGGTGTTTACATAGGTAAGGCAAAACACTTCACACGAGGTGTTTTCGGATGAATTTGTTCAATTTACGACGCAACGCTCCCAGCCTTGATGACCTGAGCGCGGACACTTTCCTGTCGTACAGAAGTGACAATCTTTCCAGTGAGTGCCTGATGCCCAGTGTCGAGCGGCCGAAACAGATTTTTGTGCGCGGTCAGGGCTCCTGGTTGTGGGACAGCGAAGACCGCGCCTATCTGGATTTTTCCCAGGGGGGCGGGGCCAATAGCCTCGGACATAGCCCTTCGGTACTGGTCAACGCGATCACGGCGCAAGCTCAATCGCTGATCAACCCCGGTTTCGGCCTGCACAATCGCGGCATGCTCAACCTCGCCGAGCGGCTCTGCGTCAGCACTGGCAGTGACCAGGCGTACCTGCTCAACAGTGGCAGTGAAGCCTGTGAAGCGGCGATCAAACTGGCGCGCAAGTGGGGCCAGCAACATCGCGGCGGTGCGTCGCGGATCATCGTGGCCAACAACGGTTGCCATGGCCGTAGTCTCGGGACGATCCCGGCGTCGGACAGCTCCAGGCTGACCAACCGCTTCGAGCCGCAACTTCCAGGCTTCAGCCACGTACCGTTCAATGATCTGGCCGCTCTGCACGCCGCCGTTGATGCCCGGACCGTGGCAATCATGCTTGAGCCGATCCAGAACGAAGCCGGGGTCATTCCCGCTACCGAGGATTACCTCAAGGGTGTCGAACGCCTGTGCCGTGAGCTTGGCATCCTGTTGATCTTCGACGAAGTGCAAACCGGTCTTGGTCGACTCGGCACCTTACTCGCGGAACAGTCCTACGGTGTGCGAGCCGATATCGTCGTCCTCGGCAAAGGCCTGGGCGGTGGTGTGCCCTTGGCGGCGCTGCTGGCACGTGGCAAAGCCTGCTGCTTCGACGTCGGCGAGCTGACGGGCACTCACCATGGCAACGCGCTGATGACCGCTGCTGGCCTGGCTGTGCTCGATAGTGTGCAGGACAAGGGCTTTCTCGAGCATGTCAGGGAAACCGGCCAGCACTTGGGCGAAGGCCTGGCACGTCTGGCTCATCGCTATGGGCACGGCGAACTGCGTGGTCAGGGAGTGCTCTGGGGTCTGACTCTGTCCGACGATTCGGCTGACGCCGTAGTCAAAGCAGCGCTGTACGAAGGCTTGCTGCTCGACGCCCCGCAAGCCGATTGCCTGCGATTCACCCCAGCGCTCACGGTCAGCAAATCCAACATCGACGAAATGCTCCTGCGCCTGGCCCGCGCGTTTTCCCGCGTGCGCACCGCACAACTGCAATGCCGCAAAGGGATTGCCGTCTGATCAGAACCGCCCTACACGAATTCCCGAACCGTCTCGCGGTATAACGCATCGCCCCACGTTTGATTCTTTTGACGTGGGGCGTTTTTTTGTCTGCGAACTCATTCGGGCAACGACAGTGGGCCAAGACTCGAACTGAACCCTGACGAACGGCGCAGGTCGATTGGTTGTGTGGCTCACGTGAGCCCACTTCAATTCAGGAGCTGCCCCATGGACTTCATTCGCATCCTCATCGCCATTCTGTTGCCGCCACTGGGCGTGTTTCTGCAAGTCGGTTTCGCTGGCGCGTTCTGGCTGAATATTCTGCTGACGTTGTGCGGATACATTCCGGGGATCGTGCATGCGGTGTACATCATCGCCAAGCGCTAAGGTTCGCAGCGCAAGATAGATCGCATTCGCTGGCAAGCCAGCTCCCACAGAGTTTGTGCACGCTGAAGATCCTGTAGGAGCGTGGCTTGCCCGCGAAGGGAGCGACTCGGTTTCAGCTTTCGAGCGCCATCACCCGTCGATAAAACAACCACTCCTGCTCCAGCGCATGGGCCTGATTGCCGGCCTTGCGGAAGCCGTGACGTTCGTCCGCGTAATAGTGCGCCTGTACCAGAATGCCGTTTTGCTGCAGCGCCTCGACCATGCCGCGGGTCTGTTGCGGCACGACCACAGCGTCCAGTTCGCCCTGAAAGAAAATCACCGGCACGCTGATGTTGCTCGCATGCAGCAGGGGCGTGCGTGCGGCGTAGCGCTCGGCGTCCAGCTCAGGATCGCCAATCAGCCAATCCAGGTAATCGCCTTCGAACTTGTGGGTTGCGCGGCCCAGGGCAACGGGATCGCTGACGCCGTAAAGACTAGCACCAGCGCGAAAGACCTTCTTGAACGCCAATGCACACAGCGTGGTGTAGCCGCCGGCACTGCCACCGCGAATAAACGCCTGGTCGCCATCGATCAATCCGCGCTCGGCGAGATGGGCGACTACCGCGCAGGCATCTTCCACATCCACTTCACCCCAACTCAAATGCAACGCCTGGCGGTAAGCCCGGCCGTAGCCGCTGCTGCCACGGTAGTTGAGGTCGGCCACGGCGAAGCCGCGTTGTGCCCAGTACTGGATGCGCGGATCAAGCATCGGGTAGCACGCCGAAGTCGGACCGCCGTGGATGAATACCACCAGCGGCGGTTTCGCTTCGCCGGTCATCGCCGGGTAGAAGAAGCCGTGAGCCTCGCCCGAACCGCTCGGGTAGCGCAGGGTTTGCGCGATGCTGATCTGATCGGCGGGCAGCGGCGCGATTCCACCGGCCAATACCCTGACGGCTCGGGTCTTGCGGTCGATGGCGATCACGGCTGATGAACTGACCGGCGAAGCGGCGATGCAGTAGATGAATTGTTCATCCAGTGCGAGATGTCGGAATCGGCTGTAGTCCCCGGTGAAATCTTCTGTAGCGTCACCGCCAATGCCCAGTCGGCCGAATCCGCCTTCGGTCCAACTGGCCAGATAGCTGTTTTCACTCAAGGGCAGCCAAGTGCAACCACCCAACTGCCAGGGCGCGGGTCCATGATCCGCCGCAGCGCTGGGCAACGGGCGCAACGCATCGGAAGACTCCGCCCACGGCTGCCAGTAACCGCCGCGATCCGTCAGGCAAAGCAGACGGCCACGGTCATCAAATCGCGGTTGTTGCAACGACTCCTGAATATCTTCACCCGCCAGGCAACGCGTTTGAGCGTAACGGCCATCGCTCTGGCGCTCGGCAACCATCAGGCGCGTCGCGGTCCATGGCTGGTCCGGACGGCTCCATTCGATCCAGGCCAACCGTCGAGCATCGGGGCTCAGTGTCGGCGCGGCATAAAAGTCAGCACCCTCGGCCAACAGATGCCGCGTGCTGTCCGCCAGATCGATGGCCACCAGTCGATGCCGGTCCCGATGTTCTTCAACGGCCAACACTTGCCCATTGGCAAATTGCAGATCGCCGTAGCGGCATTCACCGGACGTCAGCGCTTCGGGCATTTCGCCTTTGAGCGATTGGCGATACAGCTGCTGATCCGCCTCGTTGACGAAAACTACCCCGTCATCTGTCAGACAGAACGCTCCGCCGCCATATTCGTACACCCGACTGCGCACGCTGAAACCCATTGGCGTCAGGCAATGGGCCTGGCCATCACGCCAATGCCAGATTCGACAAGCGGCGTCCTCGGGACGGTACTCGTTCCAGAACAGGCCATGCTGGCCAACCTGCAGTTCGGCAAAGTCGACACCGGCAGCGACCGCTTTGGCGGCGCTGAAGGGTTCAGCTTTTTGCGATGAGTCGTGAGTTTCGTTCATTGCGAAAGGCCAGTTGTTCGATGGTCTGGGTCGCGTGCTCGGCTTCTTCGCGGGCCTTGAGAATCACGCCGTGATGTTCCGACTTGCTGCACACCGGGTCGGCGTTGCTGGCGTCACCGGTGAGCATGAAGGCCTGGCAGCGGCAGCCACCGAAGTCCTTTTCTTTCTCGTCGCACGAGCGGCATGGCTCGGGCATCCAGTCGTAACCGCGAAAGCGGTTGAAGCCAAACGAGTCGTACCAGATGTGCTGCATGCTGTGGTCGCGCACGTTAGGAAACTGCACCGGCATCTGTCGGGCGCCGTGACACGGCAGCGCGGTTCCGTCCGGGGTTACTGTCAGAAAAATACTGCCCCAACCGTTCATGCAGGCTTTCGGGCGTTCTTCGTAGTAGTCCGGCGTGACGAAAATCAGCTTGCACGGATGCCCTTCGGCTTCCAGTTTGGCGCGGTATTCGTTGGTGATGCGTTCGGCCCGGACCAGTTGTTCCTTGGTCGGCAACAGACCGACCCGATTGAGCTGCGCCCAGCCGTAGAACTGGCACGTGGCGAGTTCGACGAAGTCCGCCTCAAGGGCGATGCACAGCTCGATGATCCGGTCGATCTTGTCGATGTTGTGCCGATGGGTGACGAAATTCAGCACCATCGGATAACCATGTGCTTTCACTGCGCGAGCCATTTCCAGCTTCTGCGCGAAGGCCTTTTTCGAGCCGGCCAGCAAGTTGTTCACCTGCTCGTCGCTGGCCTGGAAGCTGATCTGGATATGGTCCAGGCCGGCCTTCTTGAAGTCGCTGATTTTCTGCTCGGTGAGGCCAATGCCGGAGGTGATCAGGTTGGTGTAGAAACCCAACTTGCGCGCCTCGGCAATCAGTTCGGCGAGGTCCTGGCGCACCAGCGGTTCACCGCCGGAAAAGCCCAACTGCGCCGCGCCCATTTCCCGTGCTTCGCGGAACACCTTGATCCACTGTTCGGTGCTCAACTCTTTGCCTTGTTCGGCGAAATCCAGCGGATTGGAGCAGTACGGGCATTGCAACGGGCAGCGGTAGGTCAGCTCGGCCAGCAGCCACAACGGCAGGCCGATTTCCGGTTTGGGCGGTAACTTGTCCGACACGGAATCAGGCAAGTTCGATCCAGTGCTGAGCACGGGCGACCTCCATGAATTGCTCGATGTCATCACCGAGCTCCGGCACGCCGGGGAACTGCTCGTCGAGTTCGGCGATGATCGCCGCGACGTCACGTTCGCCGTCGATCAAACCGCCGATCAGCGCGGCGCTTTCATTCAGTTTGATCATGCCTTCCGGGTACAGCAGCACATGGCCTTTCTGCGCCGGTTCGTACTGGAACCGGTAGCCTGGACGCCAGGTTGGGGTCTTGCTGCGATCAAAACTCATAAGCTGATTCCTTTGTGCCAGACCCGTTGCTCGGTCACGCTGTGATACGGCGGGCGTTTCAGTTCGTAGGCCATGCTCATGGCATCGAGCATGCTCCAAAGAATGTCCAGTTTGAACTGGAGAATTTCCAGCATGCGCTCCTGTCCTTCCCGCGTCGTGTAGTGCTGCAGGGTGATCGCCAGACCGTGTTCCACATCGCGGCGCGCCTGGCCCAGGCGGGTGCGGAAATATTCGTAACCGGCCGGGTCGATCCATGGGTAATGCTGCGGCCAGCTGTCGAGGCGCGACTGGTGGATCTGCGGCGCGAACAGCTCGGTCAATGAGCTGCTGGCGGCTTCCTGCCAATTGGCCCGGCGGGCGAAGTTGACGTAGGCGTCCACGGCGAAACGCACGCCGGGCAACACCAGTTCCTGCGAGCGCAGTTGGTCCGGGTCGAGGCCGACGGCCTGTCCCAGACGCAGCCACGCTTCGATGCCGCCGTCTTCGCCGGGGGCGCCGTCATGGTCGAGCAGGCGTTGAATCCACTCGCGACGGATTTCCCGGTCCGGGCAGTTGGCCAGAATCGCGGCGTCCTTCAGGGGGATGTTCACCTGATAGTAGAAGCGGTTGGCGACCCAGCCCTGGATCTGCTCGCGGGTCGCCCGGCCTTCGTACATCGCCACGTGATAGGGGTGATGGATGTGGTAATAGGCGCCCTTGGCGCGCAGGGCGGCTTCGAATTCGGCGGGGGACAGTGGGGTGTCAGTCATTTCGGTCTCCGGGGAATAACCGGTGGATTCTGTTGTGTCTGTTCGGACGCTTTCGCGGGCAAGCCTCGCTCCTACAGGGATAGCGCTGCCTCTGTAGGAGCGAGGCTTGCCCGCGAAGAGGCCATCCGCTACAACACAATACTCATGCCGTCATACGCCACTTCAACGTCCCGCCGAACCAGCTCGGCGCGCTCCGGCGAATCCTCATCGAGGATCGGGTTGGTGTTGTTGATGTGGATAAGCACCTTGCGCTGCTTGGGCAACTGTTCCAGCACTTCCAGCATACCGCCGGGGCCGTTCTGCGCCAGATGGCCCATTTCCCGACCGGTGCGGGTGCCGACACCACGGCGCTGCATTTCGTCGTCGTCCCACATCGTGCCGTCCACCAGCAGGCAGTCGCTGCCGGCCATGATCTCCAGCAGCGGCGCGTCGACCTTGCCCAGGCCCGGCGCGTAGAACAGCTTGCCGCCGGTGTTCAGGTCTTCAATGATCAACCCGATGTTGTCGCCCGGATGCGGGTCGAAACGGTGCGGCGAATACGGTGGCGCGGCGCTGCGAAGTGGCAGCGGAGTGAAACGCAGATTCGGGCAGGCCGGGATGGTGAAGCTGCAGTCGAGTTCGATGCGGTTCCAGTTCAGCCCGCCGTTCCAGTGGGTCAGCATGGTGAACAGCGGGAAACCGGTGCTCAGGTCTTCATGGACCATGTCGGTGCACCAGACGTTGTGCGGGCAACCCTCGCGCAGGCTGAGCAGGCCGGTGGTGTGGTCGATCTGGCTGTCCATCAGGATGATCGCGCTGATACCGGTATCGCGCAGGGCGCGGCCCGGTTGCATTGGGGTAAAATTCTGGAGCTGGGCGCGGATGTCCGGCGAGGCGTTGCAAAGCACCCAGTTCACGCCGTCATCGGAAATCGCGATGGACGACTGGGTCCGCGCCTTGGCGTTCAGACTCCCGTCGCGAAAACCTGCGCAGTTCACGCAGTTGCAGTTCCACTGGGGGAAACCGCCGCCGGCGGCGGAACCTAGAATCTGGACAAACATGGGTGCTCCATCATTTAAACGCTGAAAATAAAAACGCCTCGGCAAACCGAGGCGCTGAACGGCAGGACAAGCTTAGCGGCTTGCGAAGTACATGGTGACTTCAAAGCCGATACGCAGGTCGGTGTAAGCAGGTTTGGACCAGGACATGGGAGCGCTCCTTCAGGTGATGGGACGGTTGAGATCTATACATATAGTCCACCTCCAGCCGGAGATGTTCAGATAGTTAGGTGGCTATGTTACTCAAAATTACAGAGCGATTGGCCTGCAATCTCGGAAAAAGCTAATTGCACCAGCGGTAATGATCATTTTGCCACTTGCCAAGGCGCCTCCGGTTGCGAACTGCTGGCCAGACCGCGCCAGCCGCCCTCGGCGTTGATCAGGCGTTGTGCGGCGGCGCGCAGGGCAGAACGATCGATGTCCAGAATGGCTTGGGGAAGCTGCGCCAGATAATCCGACGAGTGGCCGGCCAGCTTGCCCTGCCAGAGCAGTTCGGCGGCCTGGACGACGGGCAACGCAGCGATCTGGAATTGATCGGCCAAGGCCTGACGCTGGGCAACGAAGGTCGCCTCGTCGATGCCGTCGATCATTGCGGGCAAGTCGTTCAGAAAGTTTTCCATGTGTTGCAGCAGGTTCAGAGGCGCGACGCTCGGTGATTGCACGCCGAACAAAACGCCCGTCTGCCCATGGACCTGACGCAGCGCACTGAACACCGCATAACCCAGTTGCAACTCCACGCGCAGACGCTGGTAGAACGGTGTCTGACAAATATGCGCGAGCAAACGCCACGCAGCTTCGTCAGAGATTTCCTGCGTGGCCGTCGGACAGAACAGCAACAGCGCGTGTTCGCTGGAACCGGTGTCGAGGGCGGTCCACAGACGCTGCCCGTTGATCGAGGACGGCGACGACGGTTGAGTGTCCGCAATGCCGGGCACGCGACTCAGGGCGAAACCCATCGCTGCTTGAGTCTGTGCCGACAACCCGATTGCCTGGCCTTCCCAGCGCGCCGTCGACCACAGCTGCTGCAAGTCATCAGCGACTGAACTTTGCTCAAGGCAATGATCAGGCAGCGCTTTCAGCAGTTGTTTAATCGGTATCAATGCGGCGCTTTTCGGTTCTTCCTGTGAGAAACCGGCGTCAGGGTTTGTCAGCTCTTTCAGCGCATGTTCGAGGACGGTCGGCATCGACTCTTGCAGCCCCGTCATTTTCAGCAACCATTCATTTCCAGAAGCACTGAAGGAAAAGTCGACGCCCGCCTGACGGGCATCCTCGCGCAGCGGCTGCAGGCGGTTTTCCAGACCCTGCTGATGGCGGGGTTGAGGTCTGGACTCAAGTCGCCAGCGCAGATAAATCGCGCCTTCAGCGGTGTTGTCCGGCAGGGCCTGGCTGAATTGCATCGGCGAGTTTTCGCGACGGCTGCGCGAGCGATCCTGCGCAAATGTCCGCAGGCCACGGTGTTTGCTGGTCTGGCCGCGAATCAGGCCGGCATTTGAGGGGGGCGCCTCGGCGCGCAAGAACGGATTCGGTGTCGGCAGTTGCCATTCACCGCTGAAGTTATCCACAGCGCCGATTTTCTTCAGGATGTCCTTGAGCGCTGCAACGCCTTGCTCGGATAACCCGGTTTCAAGCTGTTCGCTGTCGAGTCGGGCCAGTTGCAGCGCACTGCTGACTTGTTGCTGGCGCTGAAGCACGGCAGCGTACTCGTCACGCAGAAGGGCCCAATCTTGCTGAGCTGCAAAAAAGCCCAGCCAATCCAGGAGCTTCTCGCTCAGGACGCTCGCCGATGCGGTCGTTGTGAATTCAACGTGCAGCACGGCTTGTCCGGCAAATTGATACAGCGGCTTGGCATTCAGATGCTCAGCCAAACCGCATTCGCGCAATACAGTCAGCAGCCCGCCGGGTTTCGCGGCGTTCAACCAATGGCACAGAAACGCCAATGCTTCGGTCGACGCATTGGGCAGTGCTTCGAAGGTAAACAGCAGATCCAGTCGACGCTCGCCAGCCTGTTGATAACTTGCGACTGAAGATTCCATCAGCGGCACAGGAGCCTGTTGCGGGAGGTTTTTTCCCTCGGAAATCACCGCACCGAACTTCAGCGCCATTTGCTTCAACTCTTCGATACTTTGCGGGCCGACCAGGCTCAGCGTCATCTGTCCGGTCTGATAAAACCGCTGATGGAAATCCCGCAGCGCTTGCTGAAACTCCGGTTGCTGCACGGGCAGGCTGTCGCGGTTGCCGGCATGAAAGCCGCGCAACGGATGAGTCGGCGAAAGCCCATCGAACAACGCCAGTTGCTGCTGTGCCGTAGGATCCTGCGACCAGGCGACAAACTCCGCGTGCAGCACTTCCCGTTCCCGCAACTGATCGTCCAGATTCATACGCGGATGAGCGAGCATGTCTGACAGACGCTGCAATCCTTCGTTGAAGACTTGAGGTGGCAACTCGAAAAAGAAGTCGGTGGTGCGCTCGCTGGTCCGCGCATTCACTTGCCCGCCATGACCTTGTACGTAGGCCATCAGCCCTTGTTCCGCAGGAAAACGCTCGGTACCGAGAAACAACAGGTGCTCAAGAAAATGCGCCAGACCTGGCCATGCCAATGGCACGTCATGACTGCCCGCGGCGACCCGCAACGCGGCCGCACAACGCTTCAGATTCGGGGCATGACGCAGCGTTACCCGCAGGCCGTTGGCCAGGGTTTCAGTGTGAGGGCGAGGGGGATTCAGCGCAGGCATGAGCACTTCCAGAACAGGGAAGCGCTAATGCTAGCGGATTACTGGGTGTCAGCGCTTGTTCAGCTCGCCGTAAAGCTCCGGGCGGCGATCGAGGAAGTAACGATTGGCGGTGCGGGAATCGATCATCAACTGGCGATCCAGCTCACCGACAATCAGCGCTTCATCGAGGCCCGCCTGTGCGATGCGGCTACCATCCGGCGCGGCGATGCTGCTCTGGCCGCAGTAGTGGATGTCGCCTTCGTTGCCGCAGTAATTGGCATAAGCCACGTAACACTGGTTTTCGAAGGCGCGGGCGCGGACGGTGACGTCGGCGATGAAGTCGTAAGGAATCATGTTCGCCGTCGGCACCAGAATCAGTTCGGCGCCGGCCAGGGCCAGACGCCGCGCGTTTTCCGGGAACTCCATGTCGTAGCAAATCAGGAAACCGAGCTTCCAGCCGTTGAGCTCCACCAGCGGAAAATCATCCTGGCCGGCGCTGAACATCGAGTGATCGAGGTCGCCGAACAGGTGAGTCTTGCGGTAGTTGCACAGGCGTTCGCCATTGGCGTCGATCAGTTGCACGGCGTTGTAGATCTGCCCGTCTTCGGTACGCTCGGGATAGCCATACAAAATGGCGATCCCCGCTGTCTTGGCAATGCGCGCGATCTGCTGCGCCGATTCACCGTTGTGCACCTCCGCCAGGACACTGACGGCATCGACGCCGATGTTGTAGCCGGTCAGGAACATCTCCGGCAGCACCAGCAAATCGGCGCCTTTGGCCTCCAGCGCCAGTTGATGCAGGCGTTGCAAATTGCCGGCGACGTCCAGAGGCAGCGGTGGACATTGGTAAAGGGCTACGCGCATTTCGAACTCCTTTTACTCGGGCAGGGCGATCGGACCGATCTCGTTGAACACATCTCCTGGACCCGGGTTCTCGGCGTGAGTTTCACCGCCAAAGTGTTTCATGATGCCCCACACCGCATTGAGCGAGGTCTGCACCGCGCCTTCGACCCACGCCGGTGTCCACGAAACGTCGTCGCCAGCGATGAAAATCCCGCGCTGTTCGGCTGGCATATCAGCCTGCATGAAGTGTGCGTACATGCGCTGGTTGTAACGATAATGACCGGGCAATGCGCCTTTGAAGGCGCCAAGGAAATGCGGGTCGGCTTCCCACGACACGGTGATCGGATCGCCGATGATTCGCGCGGCGATGTCGACTTTCGGGTAGATCTTTTTCAGCGCGTTCAACGCCAGTTCGACGCGTTTTTCCACCGGGTGCGGAAGCATTTTCAACGCATCGCTCATCCACGAGTACGACAGGCAAATCACGCCCGGCTTGTCGTCGCCGTTATCGAACAGATAGGTGCCGCGGGTCAGGCGATCGGTGAGGGTCATGCTCATCAGGTCGCGGCCGGTTTCCGGATCCTTGTCCTTCCAGAACGGGCGGTCGACCATCACGAAGGTTTTGGAAGATTGCATGTAACGGGTGCGGTCGAGGGCCATCCACATCTTTTGCGAGAACAGGGTTTCGTCGCACTCGATCTGGGTGGTCAGCAGCCAGCTCTGGCAGGTGGTCAGCACTGCCGCGTACTCGCGGGTATCGCCGTTGTTATCGGTGACCGCAAAGCGACCGTCCGCGGCGTGAGCGATTTTTTTGACCCCGGAGCGTGGAGCGCCTCTGTGCAGCGACTTGAGGCTGGTGCCTTCGGGCCAGTGCACGCAACGTTCCGGCGCATGGCGCCAGATGCCTTGCGGTACTTGTTCGACGCCGCCGACGACCAGGTGTTGGTGATCGTCGCAGTTAGTCATCACTACGCGGAAGATTTCCAGCATCGAGTTCGGGAAGTCCGAGTCCCAGCCGCCAGTGCCGAAACCAACCTGGCCGAATACTTCGCGATGATGGAACGACAGCTTGGCGAAGGCTTCGGAGGTGGCGACAAAGTCGTAGAAGGTGCGGTCGTCCCACAGCGGAACCAGGGTGTTCCACAACTCTTTGAGGCGTGGCACGTCACGGTCGCGGATCGCTTGCTGGATATCGGAGAACTGTGAGCCGGCTTCCAGTGCGTCCGCCCACGCGTCAGCCACTTCCTGGAACAGTGCCGGAAGATCCGCCAGTTTCTGTGCGTAATGGGTTTTGCCTTCCAGGTCGATGACGGTGCTGCCAGAGGCAGGGGTCAGCGGATTGGGAAAGGGTTTGGTCTGGAGGCCGAGCTTGTCGACGTAGTGGTAAAACGCGGTGGACGACACCGGGAAGCGCATGCCGCCCAGTTCAGCGACGATGCCATCGGTCCCGTTGAACGCCTGCGAGCGCAGACGGCCGCCCAATTTAGAGGCTTCATAGACGACGGGCTTGAGGCCCAGTTTCATCAGTTCGTAGGCCGCGACCAAACCGGCGATACCGGCGCCGACAATCGCTACTTCGGCGCCGTGGTTGTGCGCAGGAATGCTGCCGAGGCCGGCCGGGTGTTCGATCCAGTCGTCGAAGGCGAAAGGAAAGTCCGGGCCAAAAATGGTGACTGGTTTTTTACCGTCTGCAGGATGGCGATTGTTCTTGTTCATGGCTGACCTTGCTGGCGACCGGACGCGGGGTGCGCGTCTGAGTATAGGAAAAGATGGCAGCCATTCTAGAGAGCGTAGAACACGTTAATAAGACGCAATGTGTCGTCGTTTTGCTAATTAATTGAGCAAAATGACGAGCTATTGCTACACACCGTCCAGTGTGGGAGCGAGCCTGCTCGCGATGACGGTGTGTCAGTCGACATTGATAGTGATGGGTAAATCGATTCGCCGGCAAGCCAGTCTCGCTCCCACCTTGGCCGGCGTTAAACCGGCTGGCCGCGATCTATCTTGCTGCTGAGAATGATCGACGTGGTCGTCTTCTCCACCCCGTCCACACTGCCGATCTGATCCAGCAACTGATCCAGTTGCTCCGGCGAATCAGTGCGCAGCCACGCCACATAATCAAATTCGCCACTCACTGCACACAACTGCTGAACCTGAGCCATCGCACTCAACCGCCGCAACACCTCCTTGCCAGAGCGCGGTTGCACCGTGATCCCGACGTACGCCTGCAATCCGCCGTCCACCACACGCTGGCCCAAGCGCACGCCGTAACCGGTGATGACCCTGGCCTTTTCCAGCCGCGACAGCCGCGACGTTACGGTGGTGCGGGCGATGCCCAATTGCCGGGCGAGCATGGCCACGCTTTCGCGGGCATTGATTTGCAGGGCCGCGATCAATTGGCGGTCGATTTCGTCAAGAACGGGCGGGCGAGTGTCAGGCAATGGTCGTCTCCAGCAACACAAATCAGTGGGTCAGCATGTTACAGCACCGCTCGCATACCGGATGTTTGATCTAGC
Source organism: Pseudomonas sp. BF-RE-22 (assembly GCF_019956155.1). Taxonomy (NCBI): domain Bacteria; kingdom Pseudomonadati; phylum Pseudomonadota; class Gammaproteobacteria; order Pseudomonadales; family Pseudomonadaceae; genus Pseudomonas; species Pseudomonas sp. BF-RE-22. The sequence goes on from NZ_JAHBDD010000055.1 coordinate 186,292, forward strand.
CTCAGTACCGTTCATGCCATTTTTGCCTGCGACAATTTGCCATAAGTAACTAGGTAGTACATTATTCCGCGCTTGTCACAAATGGGGAAAATTACCGACATGAATAATTCTGGGGCTGCCGGCGGCGGCAAATGGTTGCTGTCGGGGCTGGGTGTCCTGATTGCGTTGATCGGACTCGGCCTGGCCGGTGGCGGCGGTTATCTGGTCTCGCTGGGCGGTAGCTGGTATTTCCTGCTGATGGGCCTGGCGATGCTGGTGTCCGGGCTGATGATCGCCCGTCGCAAGCCGCAAGGTGCGTGGCTGTATGGCGTGGCGCTGATGCTTACCGCGATCTGGGCCGTATGGGACACCGGTTTCGAATACTGGCCACTGGTCTCGCGCGTGCTGACCTTCGCCGTGATCGGCGTGGTCGTTGCGCTGATCTATCCGACGCTGGTCCGTGCTTCAGGCGCGACTGCCGGCCGTGGCGCTTATGGCCTCGCCGGTATTCTGGGCGTCGGCGTTGTCGCAACGATGGCCTACATGTTCGTGCCGACCCATGTGGTCAAGGCCAGCATTGAACCGGCTGTTACGCCGGTCGCTCCGGGTACCGAGCAGAAAGACTGGGCCCATTGGGGCAACACCACCGCTGGCAACCGCTTTGCTGCGCTGGACCAGATCAACAAAGGCAACATCGACAAGTTGCAGGTGGCGTGGACCTTCCGCACCGGCGACATCCCGCAAAGCACCGGCGCTGGTGCTGAAGACCAGAACACCCCGCTGCAAATCGGCGACACGGTCTACACCTGCACCGCTTACGGCAAAGTCTTCGCGCTGGACGTCGACACAGGCGCCCAACGCTGGAAGTTCGACCCGCAAGGTACTGCGCCAAACTGGCAGCGTTGCCGTGGCCTGGGTTATTCCGAGACGCCAGTGTCTTCGGATAACCAGCCCACTGCCTGTACGAAACGTCTGTTTCTGCCGACCGGCGATGCCCGTCTGATCGCGATCAATGCCGAGACCGGCAAGCCGTGTGAAGAGTTTGGCAACAAAGGCACGGTCGATCTGACCACCGACATGGGTGAAGTGAAGCCCGGTTACTACCAGCAAACCTCGACCCCGCTGGTCGCAGGTGACGTGGTGATCGTCGGTGGCCGTGTGGCCGATAACTACTCCATCGGCGAACCGCCAGGCGTGGTCCGCGCTTACGATGTACGCAGCGGTGAACTGGTGTGGGCGTGGGATCCGGGCAATCCGAACACCACCAAACGTCCACCGGCTGGTGAGACCTATACACGCGGCACACCAAACGTCTGGTCGGCCATGTCCTACGACGCCAGACTCGGTCTGGTCTACTTGCCCACCGGCAACGCCACGCCAGACTTCTTCGGTGGCCAACGCACGGCATTCGATGACAAGTGGAGTTCGTCCATCGTCGCCATCGACGTGAAGACCGGTCAGGTGCGCTGGCACTTCCAGACCACCCATCACGACCTGTGGGACTTTGACCTGCCGGCCCAACCGTTGTTGTACGACGTGCCGGACAACAAGGGCGGCCTGCAGCCAGCCTTGGCGCAAGTCACCAAACAAGGCGAGATCTTCCTGCTCAACCGCGAAACCGGCGTGCCGATCGCGCGCGTCGAAGAGCGCCCGGTTCCGCAAGGTAGTGTGCCTGGCGAACGCTATTCGCCCACCCAGCCGTTCTCGGTGGACATGCCGTCCATCGGCAACAAGACCCTGACCGAAGCCGACATGTGGGGCGCCACGCCGTTTGACCAGTTGATGTGCCGCATCCAGTTCAAAGGCATGCGCCACGAAGGCGTCTACACCCCGCCGGGCATGGACCGCGCGCTGCAATTCCCGGGTTCGTTGGGCGGTATGAACTGGGGCAGCGTCTCGGTAGATCCAAACACGAACTACATGTTCGTCAACGACATGCGCCTGGGCCTCGCCAACTACATGATCCCGCGCAACAAGATCGCCGCCGGGGCCAGCGGTATCGAAATGGGCGTCGTGCCACAGGAAGGCACACCGTTCGGGGCGATGCGCGAACGCTTCCTCTCGGCGGTGGGCATTCCGTGCCAGAAGCCGCCGTTTGGCACGATGTCCGCCATCGACCTCAAGACCCACAAACTGATGTGGCAAGTCCCGGTCGGCACCGTGCAAGACACCGGTCCGCTGGGCATCCGCATGCATTTGCAGATTCCGATTGGCATGCCGACCCTCGGTGCTTCCCTGGCCACCCAGTCCGGCCTGCTGTTCTTCGCCGGTACCCAGGATTTCTACCTGCGGGCGTTCGATACGGGTAACGGGAATGAGATCTGGAAGTCGCGTTTGCCAGTGGGTAGCCAGTCGGGTCCGATGACTTACGTTTCGCCGAAAACCGGAAAGCAGTACATCCTGCTGACGGTGGGCGGTGCGCGTCAGTCAACGGATCGTGGGGATTACGTGATTGCGTATGCCTTGCCTGAGTAAAGGCTGAATCGCACGTACGAAAAAGCCGCGCGATTGCGCGGCTTTTTCATTTTTGAAATTACTCCGTTATCTGCCAGAACGGGTCTTGGTGCCACTCCTGTGGAAATCCCATTGCTCGCTGATTCAGACTGGGAAATTCCTGCATCAGCTCTAGTAAACGGCGATCCCAATGGGTGTGTGGGCTCACTTGGTGCATCAAGTGTTTAAGGATGCACAAAACCGAAAAAATTCGCGGATGCTGTCCCTGCTGAAGTAATGCCTGTGGCCATTGAAAACTGGTTTTCTTAGGCAGTTCCGGTCGTATCCCCAGCTCCCGATTCCACAGCCGCGCGTGATGGGCGCAAATGTTGCGAATGGTGGTCAGGGTATGCAGCCACGATTGCAGCAGAGGTGCAGGTAATGCAAGGTACTTGGCGATAACTTTCTTGTCTGCATCGCGGGCAAGTCCCTTGTACAGGTGAGAAAGATCTCCCAGGGTCAGCTCTTCCAGCATGGCCCATCCGGGCATCAGTGACGGCTGGTCGTACGTTACCGGATAGTGCCGGGCATAGCTTTCTTTCGCACGTTGCCGCTTAAGGTGATCTTTACGCCGGGTATCGGTTTGCAGGCGGTCTATCCGTTGGCATTCCTTTTCGTAATCGCGTTTGGCGGTGTTTTGCTTGGTGCGTATGGTCTCCATCAATCGGGCGTGGTCATAGGTGTGCTGAAATAGCCGGACTTCCATGTACCAATGCCCGCCGTGAGTGGGGCCCATGTGGTTGCTGATCAATGAACGAACGGCAACTTCGACACGCTCGATGGCATCCATTGCAAGTAGGCGCAGCCTGCGGTCGAACTCATAGAGCGTGGTCAGTTCACGAAATTCGGAACCCTTGCGGAAAGGGTGATCTTGATCGTCTGCATGCTGAAACGTACGCATGTAAGGTGTGAGGCGGAAGAAGCTGACAGCTTGCAGGAAGTACCGTGCTCGAGCCTCATCCTGGATTTGCAGGCCACGCTGCTTGAGCAGTTCGATTTGGGCAGTGATGTCGATCACCGGTTTACCAAAGACTCTCATGCCCTAAAAACTCCGGGCAAAAAAAACCCGCTCAATTTGTGCTTGGCTGCTGACGCAACTATAGGCATGGCGGGTGTGTTGCGGCGAAGACTAGGTAGAACCGCTTCGCTTTGCAAGTTTTTTGCTGAAAGGTCGATAAGCGGATAGGCCAGGTTTTGCATGAGGAATCTCGCTGTTTTTGTTGACGAGGAACCTTGTCTTTTTCAGGTTTTGAGACTGATTGTACTGGCTGTAAACACTGACCCGAGCTCGATAGGCCGCGTAACAGGGCCTATAAGAATAGAGCTTCAACAACTTGGGAATCTTCCTACTTCGCTCGACAGAATGGACACTAACAGTCAGTCGAATTCGAAGAGTGCGGGGCAATGGAAATGACAACGAAGATGTCTCCCGCTATACGGGATCACGCATTACAGATCGCCCATCACGAAATGGGCCACTACGTCGTGGCCCGCGCATTGGGGTTTGCAACCGGCGGCGTGACTCTGTCCGTGACCATGGACTTACGGCATCAAGGAGGCGCTGCCATTACCCTGGCGCGCCCGATTTCATCGATGGACGCAATGAAAGCGCACGTGGAAGCCCGAATAATGGTCCTGATGGCTGGCGCCATGGGGCAGACATTGTCTTCGACACATCGGTCCGGGAATCGCGTAGACAAGACGAAAGCCGTCACCATCCTGAAAGGTGCGCTGGGGGCGGAGCAGGATTACGCAAAAGTAAAAGAGCTTCAGCATTTGCTGCGCAACATCACCTGTCCCGATACGGACCCTGCGTCATCTGACCGTATTGCGGCTGAGCTTCAAGCGATGACTGATCGCATGTGGGGCCGGACTCAAGCAATCGTCGAGGACCTGGCGGACACGATTACCGAATTGGGGCGCGTGTTGGTTGACGCCATGGTCATCGTGGAGCAGTGGGGCAGGGCGGCGGATACGTATGAGGTGGTGTTTACGCGTGAGATGCTTGAGCGGTTGCGGCCAGTGCAGGCCATTCCAGCGTTGGGTGTTTGGGCGTAAGACAACGCGCCACCGATCATCCTGTGAAAGCCCCGAATTCTCGGGGCTCATTCCACGGCCCATCGGCCGTTATTTTTTGGACTTCGTATCGGTGCGATCAGGTCCACGCTCCAGCACCTTCATCACATCATCGACCACGGCTTTGCTCATCGACGTGAGGTAATGCGCTGCCCAGGCGTGGCGGTCGGTGTCTTTGGCGTAGGCGGCGTCCATGGTCAGCTCCTTGGCGAGGTACAACAGATTTGAGGCCTGAGCTAGAGCATCGGCGAGGGGAACGCCACTACTGACATGGAACAGCGGTTGGTTTGAGCAGTAGATGAAGGGTGTGAGGCCGATGGTTTTCAGTTCTGAGGGGTGGAGCGGATTTGTTTGGGGCATGGTTTACTCCAGGGTTCCAGGAGCTGCCATTTTTCGTTACCACACGAAAAGGTGGCAGCTGTACGCAGGGTGGTAAACCGGGAACCAAGGAAACCGGCACGCCCGAGGGCGTCCCACGCACAGCCGCCATATCAAGAATTCAGGCCTGAAAACTACCTTCGTTCGTAATGCGTGCATTAGTGCGCTGGTTTCGCCGGGTTACCACACCCGATCACTGCATTTGCAGCGACGTCCGGAGACTATCCCGTCGAAGAACAGCGCAACAAGGCATCAAAGTGCCCACAAAACACGATTCGGAGTTTGCCTACAAGGTCTGCGGACGTCATCCGATATTGCGCCACCTGAAGTAAACAAAACCAAACGCCAGAAGCCGAACACCCGCATCCCGCTCGAAACCGCCCTTAACAATTGCATTGGCAACCAAGGTGGCCGCACGGCCGCTAATGCCTAAAGTTATTCCCTTGAGATCATATTCCTTGGGTGGCATATTGGTATGGGTTGGGAAATTGAATACACCGATGAATTTGAAGGCTGGTGGGAGAGTTTGGACGCGAAAGAGCAGTCATCGGTGTCAGCCAGCGTCGATCTGCTTGGGTTACTCGGCCCGGGCCTGCGTTTCCCACATAGCAGCGACATTAAAGGTTCACGACTGGGCAACCTCCGAGAGTTGCGGGTCCAGCATGCAGGACGTCCCATTCGCGTGCTTTATGCGTTTGATCCACGCCGATGCGCGTTACTTTTAATCGGAGGGGATAAAACCGGGCAAAACCGTTGGTATGACGAGCATGTCCCGCTGGCTGAAAAACTGTATGACGACCATTTGGAAACATTGCGTAAAGAGGGCCGCAACGATGGCTAAAAAATTTGCTGAACTTCAAGCCCGTATGACGCCAGAGTCTCGCGCAAACGCAGAGCGGTTATTCCAGCAGCACCTGAAAGAAATGCCTCTGCACGAGCTGCGTAAGGCCCAGGAGTTGAGCCAGGAAACACTGGCCAAGATGCTGCATGTCAATCAGGCGGCGATTTCCAGGATGGAACGACGTACAGACATGTACATCAGCACGCTGCGCAACTACATACGCGCAATGGGTGGCGAGCTGGAAATCATCGCGACCTTTCCTGAGGGACAGGTAAAGATCGAAAATTTTGCGAACTGAGCGAATTAAAAAAATTAGCACTGCAAAAAGCACCCGCTCAGACACGAAAAAGCCGCGCATTAAGCGCGGCTTTTTTGTTTGGTGGGCCCACACGGACTTGAACCGTGGACCAAAGGATTATGAGTCCTCTGCTCTAACCAACTGAGCTATAGGCCCTCAGTAGGCCGCGGATTATAGCGACGGTTTCTCGGCTGTGCTATCCGAAAAATCCGATACGGCTATACGAAGAAACGTCGCGGCGAATTCGTCCGCCCGCAATGGCAAGCTGACGATGTAGCCCTGAATCTGTTCGCAGCCTTCTTCGGCGAGAAATAGTTGCTGCGCCAGAGTCTCGACACCTTCGGCTATCACGGTGAATTGCATGCTGCGACCCAGCGCGATGATGGCGCGAACGATTGCCGCATCGTGGGGATCATCCGGCAGGCCGCGGACGAAAGACTGGTCGATCTTGAGAATATCCAGCGGCAGGCGTTTGAGGTAGCTCAGGGAGGAATAGCCGGTGCCGAAGTCGTCGATGGCCAGTTGCACGCCCAGGTGTTTGAGTTGATGCAGCACCGCCAGCGCTTCCTCGGCCTGGCTCATGATGAAGTTCTCGGTAATTTCCAGTTGCAATAACCCGGGCTGAAGACCGTTGTCCTTGAGCAGTTGTTCGATCCGGCCGAGCAGGTTGGGTTGACGCAGTTGTGCGCCTGCGAGGTTGACCGACAGCGGGCCGAGGCATTCATAGGTCTGATTCCATTCGTACATCTGCCGACACGCGGTCTCGAGCACCCAGTCGCCGATTTGCAGAATCATCCCGTTCTCTTCGGCCAGCGGAATGAAGTGCTCGGGCGGCACGGCGCCGAAGGTCGGGTGATGCCAGCGGATCAGCGCTTCGGCGCCGACAAGGCGATGGTCCTCCAGGCTGATTTTGGGCTGGTAACACAGGGACAGCTCATTGCGCTCGATGGCACGGCGCAGCTCGTGCTCCAGTGCGACGCGCTCGCTGGCCTGGGCGGTCAGGTCGCGGGTATAGCTTTCGACCCGGTTACGGCCCTTGGCCTTGGAGCGATACATCGCCGCGTCGGCGTTTTTGACCAGCGTGGCGACGTCACAGCCGTCCTTGGGATACAGGCTGGTGCCGATGCTGGCGCTGATGAAGAACTCATGCTCGCCCGCCTGGAATGGCGCGCTGAAGCAGTTGAGCAACTTGGTTGCGATATTGTCGGCGTCGGTGGATTGCTGCAGGCCTGGCAGCAGGATGATGAACTCGTCGCCGCCCAACCGCGCCACGGTGTCGATATCACGCAACTGCTCCTTCAGACGCACGGCGATGCCCTTGAGCAGCAGGTCGCCGACCGGGTGGCCGAGGCTGTCGTTGATGTGTTTGAAGCGGTCCAGGTCGAGGAACAACACCGCGCCCTGGCCGCCGTTTTCCTGCTGGTTGTTGAGCGCGGTCAGCAGCCGGCTTTCGAACAGTGTGCGGTTGGGCAGGCCGGTGAGCGGGTCGTGGTGCGCCTGATAATCGAGTTTGGCTTGCGCGTGCTTCAGGCTGGAAATGTCCGCGAACACGGCAACAAAGTGGGTGATGAACTTGTCGCGGTTGCGCACGGCGCTGATGGTCAGCCAGCTCGGGTACAACTCGCCGTTTTTGCGCCGGTTGGAAATCTCGCCCTGCCAATGGCCTTCGGCGGTCAGTTGATGCCACATCGCCGCGTAGAAAGCGCTGTCATGCAGGCCCGAGGCAAGCAGGCGCGGGGTGTGGCCCAGTGCTTCGCTTTCGCTGTAGCCGGTAATTTCGGTAAACGCGCGATTGACCGCGCTGATGTGTTGCTGCGTGTCGGTGATCAAAACCCCCTCGGCGGTGCTCTCGAACACAGTCGCGGCTTGTTGCAGTTTTTCCTGCATCAGGTGTCGTTCGGTGATGTCCCGGGCGATGGTCAACATGCAGTCTTCATCGCCGATCGGCAGAGGACGGCTGGACACCTCGCAGAGGCGGATCTGCCCGTCGCTGCGGCGGATATGGCAACTGAAGTCACGGACGAAACCGTCCCGGTGCAGCAGGTCGAGCATCTGTTTGCGTTCGTTGAGGTTGACCCAGATCCCCAGCTCAAGCGCCGAACGATCCACCGACATCGCACTGTTGAAACCGGTAATGCGGCTGAAGCCTTCGTTGACCTCCAGCAGCAAGCCATCGCTCTGCCGGGACAGCAGCAAACCGTCGGGGGACGCGTGGAAGGCTTTGGCGAATTTCTCTTCGGACGTTTGCAGCTGTTGCTGGGTTTCCTTGAGCTTGCTGATATCGCGCACAACCACCACCAGCGCTGGGGTCGTATCCAGGTCGAAAGGTTCGGCGGAGATCAGGCCGGTAAACACTTGGCCATTGCTGCGGCGAAAGGGCATCTCCAGGTTACGGATGCTGCCGGCCTGCAAGCGTTGCAACAGGCCTGGCCCAACGCCAGGTATGCCCCAGATGTTCAGGTCGGTGGCGGTCTGACCAATGACTTCCTCGGCTTTGAGACCAATCTGCTCCTCGAACGCTTCGTTGACCTCCAGCAGACAGCCATCCGACAACCGAGCAATGACCAGAATATCCGGGCATTGCTGGAATACCGAGGCAAACTTCTGCTCCGACAGGCGCAACGCCTCTTCGGTGCGCTTGGTTTCGCTGATGTCGATCATCAGCCCGCGCATCACCGGCTCATGACCGTGCTCGATCAGGCTGACGATGTCGCGCACCCACAGGCAACGGCCGTCGGCGGTGATGACCCGGTAATCGAGGCTGTGATCGCGCCCGGCCAGGACTTCGTGATCGCAGAAGGTCTGGGCGCGGGTCAGGTCGGCGGGGTGGATGATGTTGCGCCAGAACCCCGGAATCAGCCAATGGGACAGGGGATAACCAAGTAATTCTTCGGCGTGGGGCGACACGTAGCTGTAGGTGAAGTCGGTGATCCGTGCTTCCCAGGCAATGGCCGAAAGGCTCTCCACCAGCCCGCGATAATGGTATTCGCTGCTGCGCAGTTCCTGTTCCAGGTCGACGCGGCGGGAGATTTCCGAACTCAGTCGGCGATTGATCCGGATGACCACCGCCAGCACGGTGATCAGCAACAGCAACCCCGGCAGGCCGTAAACGATCAGATCGGACCAAAAGGTTCGATGATCGAGGACGTTACCGACCCAATGTTCCTGGATGGCGCTGATTTCTGCCGGTGTCATGTCTGCCAGGACTTTGTCGAGGATGCCGACCAGAATCTTCTTGTTCTGAGGCACGCCCATGGCCAGTTGATAGCGATAGGGTGTCTCGCCGCTGACATAGAGCCCATCGAGCTTGAGTTGACGCAAACTCCAGACGCTGGAAGCGAGATCGCCGACCACCGCGTCCACTTCATCGGTCGCCAGTGCCTGCAAGGCCGAACTGACGTTGGGCATGCCCACCAGATTCAGGTCAGGGTGGTGAGTGCGCAGCAGTTCATGAGGCGCGTAGTTTTCCACCACTGCGATTTTCAGACCGTACAACTCTTCAAGCTTGTGCGGTTGAGCGCCTCCGACGTGGGCAAGAATGACGATCGGAAAGTCGAGGTAGGGGCGCGTAAACGCCAGGTATTTCTGACGCTCCGGGGTCGACATGATGCCCGGCAACAGGTCCAGTTTCGCTTGTCTGGCCTGCTCAAGCACAGCCGTCCAGCTCACAGGCTCGATGGGCGTGAGCTTAATGGCCAGGCGTTGGCGAATCAGGTCGATGTAATCCGCCGCAAGGCCCTGATAGCGGCCCTGATCGTCACGAAACTCAAAGGGTGGCCATGACGCATCGACACCCAAGCGTAAGTCAGGGTGGGCCGTCAACCAGCTACGTTCTTCGTCGGTCAGAGTCAGCGCGCCAGCCGTTGCGGTCCAGGTCATCAGCGACAGCAAAAAAAGCACGGTCGGCAGTCTGGGCATAACGGTCTCGTTATGGCTCGGGGGAATGTTTCGAGTGTAGACGGGCAATTCGGCGGGAGGGAAGTGCGGGGGATTTAATCTGCATAAAGCAAAACCCCCGGCCTGGGCCGGGGGTTTTGTGATCACTCGTCGAGGAAGGAGCGCAGATGCTCGCTTCTCGTCGGGTGGCGCAGCTTGCGCAGCGCCTTGGCTTCGATCTGACGAATCCGTTCACGGGTCACGTCGAACTGCTTACCAACCTCTTCAAGCGTGTGGTCGGTATTCATGTCGATACCGAAGCGCATGCGCAGAACCTTGGCTTCACGGGCAGTGAGGCCGGACAGGACTTCGCGAGTCGCTTCTTTAAGGCTCTCAACGGTAGCAACATCGATTGGCGACTGCATGGTCGAGTCTTCGATGAAGTCACCCAGATGGGAGTCTTCGTCATCACCGATCGGGGTTTCCATGGAGATCGGCTCTTTAGCGATCTTCAATACCTTGCGGATCTTGTCCTCAGGCATTTCCATGCGTTCGCCCAGCTCTTCCGGGGTCGGTTCGCGACCCATTTCCTGCAACATCTGCCGGGAAATACGGTTGAGCTTGTTGATCGTCTCGATCATGTGCACCGGAATACGGATGGTGCGGGCCTGGTCGGCGATCGAGCGAGTGATCGCCTGACGGATCCACCAGGTGGCATAAGTCGAGAATTTGTAGCCGCGGCGGTATTCGAACTTGTCTACCGCTTTCATCAAACCGATGTTGCCTTCCTGGATCAGATCGAGGAATTGCAGGCCACGGTTGGTGTACTTCTTGGCGATGGAAATCACCAGACGCAAGTTCGCTTCGACCATCTCTTTCTTCGCGCGGCGGGCCTTGGCCTCACCGATCGACATGCGACGGTTGATGTCCTTGATCTCGGCGATCGTCAAACCTGTTTCGGTTTCCAGCGCGGTCAGCTTCTGCTGGCAACGAATGATGTCCGGCTGCAGGCGACCAATGGCTTCAGCATATTTGCTTTTGCCTTTGGCCAGAGCGTCGCTCCAGCTTTCGTCAACTTCGTTGCCCGGGAACTGGCGCAGGAAGTCGGCACGCGGCATACGGGCATCACGCACGCACAATTGCATGATCGCGCGCTCTTGCTGACGCAGACGATCCAGGGCACTGCGAACACGCTCGACCAGGCCTTCGAATTGCTTCGGCACCAGTTTGATCGGCATGAACAGCTCAGCCAGGGCCAACAGTTCAGCAATAGCTGCCTTGTTGTTGCGACCGTGCTTTTTCAGAGCCTTGCGGGTGATTTCCATCTGATCAGCGACAGCGCCAAAACGCTGTGCGGCGATGATCGGATCCGGACCGCTTTCGGCTTCTTCTTCGTCATCCGAAGCTTCGGCGTCATCGTCGTCGGTATCGTCGTCCGCTTTCACGGCTTTCGGATCGACTGGCGGCGGCACTTCTGCAGCAGGCGGCGCAATGCCGTCGTCCGGGTCGATATAACCGCTCAGGACGTCGGACAGGCGGCCACCTTCGGTGGTGACGCGAGTGTATTCGGAGAGAATATGGTCAACCGTGCCAGGGAAGTGCGCAATTGCGCCCATCACTTCGCGGATGCCTTCTTCAATACGTTTGGCGATTTCGATTTCGCCTTCACGTGTCAGGAGCTCTACCGTACCCATTTCGCGCATGTACATGCGCACCGGGTCGGTGGTGCGACCGATGTCGGTTTCGACCGCTGCCAACGCTGCTGCTGCCTCTTCGGCCGCGGCTTCGTCGGTATCGGCGTCGGCCAGCATAAGGGAATCCTTATCTGGCGCAACCTCGAATACGTTGATCCCCATGTCATTGATCATGCGGATGATGTCTTCCACCTGTTCCGGATCTGAAATATCCTCCGGCAGGTGGTCGTTGACCTCCGCGTAAGTCAGGTAGCCCTGCTCACGACCAAGTGTGATCAACTCTTTGATACGAGACTGCTGTTGCGCTTTTCCGGACATAACACCCTATCCACTGAAGGTCTTGGCGGGCAAAAAACAAGCCGAGGATTATACCTGAGCTATGACCTCACGCGCCAGTTGAGGTCGGGTTTGGTACAGTCATATTGCGTTTTAATAGGTCGCGCATCTGATTTGCGATCTGATTTGCTTCCTCTGCGGTCAATCCCGGCTGTCTTGCTTTTCTGATAAGTGCTTCCAGGCTATCGGTGTGTTGACCGGCTGATAGCCTAGTAATGGTGTCTAAAAACTGTTGTTCAAGGTTGCCGCCTTCAATCAGCCATTCCTTTTCCGCCAATGCTTTGAGAAGACGTCCCTGCTCCGTCCCATGCCAGCGGGCCATTAACTGAATTGAGTTTAGCTTAGGATTTTTTTGCACGGCCTCGATAAGGGCCACCAGCAATTGCGCGTAGGTGTTGCTCTCATTGGCGAAGTGATCGGCGGTTTCTACCCTGCCGGCCAGTTCCGGATGATGAATGAGCGTGCGAAGCGCAATCAGGGTCGGGGCTTCCACGGCAATCGGTGTGCGCGGGGGGCTTTGTTGATCGCGATCACCGCCACGCTTGCCATTTTTGTCCCACGGTTTCTTGTCCCATTTCTTGCCGCCGGCGCCGGGTTTCTTCGGCGTCCATTCCTGCTGCGGCACGTACATCTCTTGCGCCTGCGGCTGATGGTAATCGCCGTAATCCGGCATCGCGTCGTAATCGATGCCCGGGTCGTAGGCAGGCGGCGCGTCCTGAGGTGCGCTTTGCACCAGCTGGCTCACGGCTTCGCCACTGAGTCCGGTGATTTCGGACAGGCGCTTGCGCATGAGGATCCGCAGGTTCGCGCCCGGAACCTTGTCGATCAGCGGCGCCGCGAGGGTGGCCATGTGGGCCTTGCCTTCGAGCGAGCGCGGGTCCGATTCCTCGGTCAGTTGCTGAAAGAAATAGTCCGCCAATGGCTGCGCGTGCTGGTTGATCCGCGCGCGGAAAGCATCGGTGCCTTCGGAGCGGACCAGCGTATCCGGGTCTTCGCCTTCTGGCAGAAACAGGAAGCGCGCCCGTCGCCCGTCTTGCAGGCAAGGCAGGGTGGCTTCCAGTGCTCGCCATGCGGCGTTACGGCCAGCCTGGTCGCCGTCGAAGCAGAACAAAACGTTGGGCACGACGCGAAACAGACGCTTCAAGTGCTCTTCGCTGGTGGCGGTGCCGAGTGTGGCGACGGCATTGCGCAGGCCTTGCTGGGCGAGGGCGATGACGTCCATGTAGCCTTCGACGACGATGATTTCGTCGAGGTTACGGTTGTTTTTGCGTGCTTCATAAAGGCCGTAGAGTTCCTGGCCCTTATGGAATACCGGGGTTTCCGGTGAGTTCAGGTATTTCGGTTTGTCATCGCCCAATACCCGGCCACCGAAAGCGATGATGCGCCCGCGGCTGTCGCGGATCGGAAACATCACGCGATCGCGAAAGCGGTCATAACGCTTGCCGGTTTCGGCGTTTTCGATCAGCAGGCCGGCATCGACCATGGCTTTCTGTTGCAGGGTGTCACTGCTCAAGTGCTTGAACAGGTTGTCCCAGCCGGGCGGAGCGAAGCCGAGGCCGAAGTCCCGGGCGATCTCGCCCGTCAACCCGCGACCCTTCAAGTAATCCACCGCGGCTTTGCGCGACGGATGGCTTTTCAGTGCCTGGCGATAGAAATCGGCGGCGGCAGTGAGCAGCGGGTACAGCGGCGAGTCGGTTGGCTGCCGCGGTTTGTGCGGCCTGCCGCTTTCTTCGCGGGGGATTTCCATGCCGGCGGCTTTGGCCAGTTCTTCGACAGCCTGGATGAAGTCCAGGTTGTCGTGGTCCATCATGAAGCCGAGGGCGTTACCGCCAGCACCGCAGCCGAAGCAGTAATAGAACTGCTTGTCGGGGCTGACGCTGAAAGACGGGGTTTTTTCTTTGTGGAACGGGCAGCAGGCAGTGTAGTTCTTGCCGGCCTTTTTCAGTTGCAGGCGCGAGCTGACCACATCGACGATGTCGGTGCGGTTCAGAAGGTCGTCAATGAAGCTCTGGGGAATTAGCCCGGCCATGGCGGTCTCGTCATCTGCGCTGAAATGGACCCAAAACGAAGGGCCGGCGAACGCGGGTCATTGCTTGAGGCGCGCAAAGTGTGCGGCTCGACCAGTGTCGTCTGCGTAATCGCTGTCGGGAAGTGTATCTGCCGAAAATCCACTGACGTTAATACCAATCAGTATTCGACTATTTGAAAGTGTTTCGCTGAATCCGCTGCGGCCAGTCGATGGCCTCGGATAGCTCATAAGCGGGCACGCAAGAAGGTGCCTTGGGCTGATCGTCGTGAGAGGAATCAGTGGGTGTGCTCGTCAGTAGCCTTGGAAGGCTCGTCAGAAAAGACGTGCACCGCTGGCAAAAGAGCCAGGTCTGACGCTGTGAAGCAGGTTTGTCTCGGTCGCGTCTGCGGCTTTGACGGTGAAGCATCAAGCGTTGTCCGCAAATGCCATTAGCCCGGCTGAGGGCCGGGCTTGGCAGAAGCTTGCTACGAACGTCTGTGTATTAGTACAGACGAACGGCGCGGCGCTGTTCGCGCTGAACTTTCTTGGCGTGACGCTTAACAGCGGCTGCTGCTTTGCGCTTACGCTCAGAAGTTGGCTTCTCGTAAAATTCGCGGCTACGAACTTCAGCCAGTACACCGGCTTTTTCGCAGGAGCGCTTGAAACGACGCAGAGCTACGTCGAAGGGTTCGTTCTCTTTTACTTTGACGGCTGGCATCCAGAGCTACCTTCATTCATTACCGGGGTCAACATCCTCGCGGCAAAAGAGCACTTGAAGACGTCGGTTTTTAAGGGTTGCGGATGTTAACCCCTCATCGCTCGGAATGCAAAGCCTCTGATCGAAAACCGCTAGTCGGGGCATCACATGGCGACTATTATGCGCGCCTTCGAATTCAGCCTAAACAAGGCGCAAACCCATGCTAGTACTGGGATTAGAAACCTCCTGCGACGAAACCGGTGTCGCATTATATGACAGTGAACGCGGCTTGCTGGCCGATGCGCTGTTCAGCCAGATCGATCTGCATCGCGCCTATGGTGGCGTCGTGCCGGAGCTGGCTTCGCGTGACCACGTCAAACGCATGCTGCCCTTGATTCGTCAGGTGTTGGCCGAGGCGGGCTGCGTGCCCACCGAGATCGACGCGATCGCCTACACCGCGGGTCCGGGGCTGGTCGGGGCGCTGCTGGTCGGTGCTTCCTGTGCTCAGGCGCTGGCCTTTGCCTGGGGCATTCCTGCGCTCGGCGTGCACCACATGGAAGGCCATTTGCTGGCGCCGATGCTGGAGTCGCAACCGCCGGAATTCCCGTTCGTCGCTTTGTTGGTGTCGGGCGGTCATACGCAGCTGGTTCAGGTCGACGGGATCGGTCAATACACGCTCTTGGGTGAAACCCTCGACGATGCTGCCGGTGAAGCCTTCGACAAGACTGCGAAGATGATGGGGCTGAATTATCCGGGCGGTCCGGAAATCGCTCGTCTGGCGGAGCAAGGCGTTGCAGGACGTTTCACTTTTCCGCGACCGATGTGCGACCGCCCGGGCCTGGCTTTCAGCTTCAGTGGCCTGAAAACCTTCGCCCTCAACACCTGGCAGCAGAGCGTCAGCGCCGGGGACGACAGCGAGCAAGCCCGTTGCGACATCGCGCTGGCGTTCCAGCAGGCCGTGGTGGAGACTTTGACCATCAAGTGCAAGCGCGCCCTGAAACAGGCGGGCATGAAGCGTCTGGTCATCGCAGGGGGCGTCAGCGCCAACAAGGCACTGCGCTCTTCACTGGAAAAAATGCTCGGCGACATGAAGGGCGACGTGTTTTACGCCCGTCCGGAGTTCTGCACCGACAACGGCGCAATGATTGCGTTTGCCGGCTGCCAGCGCTTGCAGGCCGGTCAGCATGAAAGTCTGGCAATCAGCGTGCAGGCACGCTGGCCGATGGAGCAATTGTCAGGGCTGTGATGAGCGGCGCTCACGTCCGGTATTTAAAAATGCCGTTCGCGCCCGGCAAACAGGTCGCGTAGATTGCCCCGATGACGCCAGACGATCATGCCCGTGAGCGCGCTCATGGGCAGCAAGGCCGCCGGTTCCTGCCAGGCCAGCAGCGGCAGGGTCAGCGGTGTGGCGATCAGCGCGGCGAGTGAGCTGGTGCGGGTCAGGTAGAACGTCAGCAGCCAGGCACAGACCGCCAGCAGGGCTGCTGGCGGGTAAAGCCCCAGTAACATGCCGGCAGCAGTGGCGACACCTTTGCCACCGCGAAAGCGAAAATACAGCGGGAACAGGTGACCGATGACGGCACAAACGCCGATCCAGGCCTGTTCTTGCAGCGAAAGACCCGCAACACCGGCGATCAGTACCGGCAGCAGCCCTTTGCAGAGGTCGCCGATCAAGGTCAGGATGGCGAGTTTCTTGCCGGCCAGACGCAACATGTTGGTGGCACCGGCATTGCCCGAGCCACTCATTCGCGGATCGGGGTTACCGGTCAGGCGGCTGAGCAAAATGGCGAAGGACAGAGAGCCGAGCAGGTAGGCGAGAGTCGCCAGTAACCAAAACATGCTAACTATTCCGGGCGAGGACGCCCTGATTCTAACGGCGCATTGCGCCCTTGTCGTGCAGCGGAGAAAAGTGCTTGGACAGAGTGTTTATCGAGGGCCTGGAAGTCGACACCGTGATCGGTGCCTACGACTGGGAGCGAGGCATCCGACAGTGCTTGCGTCTTGATCTGAGCTTCGCCTGGGACAATCGCCCGGCCGCGGCGGGTGATGACTTGACCCTGGCGCTCGATTACGCGAGCGTTTCGTCGCGCATCCAGGCCTTTGCCGAGCAAGCGCAGTTCCAGTTGGTCGAGACCTTTGCCGAACGTCTGGTTGAAGTGCTGATGAGCGAGTTCAACATCACCTGGATGCGTCTCAAGCTGACCAAGCCAGGTGCCGTCCCGGCGGCTACCGGTGGTGTGGGCGTGGAGATCGAGCGCGGATGTCGCTGACTCAGGTGTACCTCGGGCTCGGTAGCAATATCGAGCGCGAAACCCATTTGCAGGCTGGCCTGGAAGCCCTGGCGGGTTTTCTGGTGGATATAAGATGCTCGGCGGTGTTTGAAAGCCAGCCGGTGGGGATCAAGAGCGGGCCGTTCTTCAATTTCGTGGTTTCGGCTTACACCGATTTGCCGCTGATAGAACTGGACCGCCGACTGAAATTCATCGAGGCGGACAACGGCCGCTATGCACCGGACCGCAAGGGTTTGCCGCTGGATATCGACGTGCTGTTGTTCGGTGATTTGGTGGGCAACTTCGACGGATTGATTCTGCCGCGGGCAGAGATCCTGAAAAACGCCTTCGTGTTGTGGCCGTTGTCGCTCATTGCGCCGGATCGTGTGCATCCGGGTGTAGGTAAAAGCTTTGCGGCGTTGTGGGGCGAAGCGCAGATTGATCAGGTGTTGGCGCCGGTGGCGTTTGAATGGCGTGGGGAGCCGTTGACTCCCCAGAATTTGCTGTGACCTGAATGACGCCTTCGCGGGCAAGCCTCGCTCCTACAGGACAACGCATATCTGTAGGAGCGAGCGGTGCGGCGATCCGACTTGCCCGCGAAGCTTTTTAGGCGGACGCCGCCTCTTTGTAGGCTTTCAAAGCTTTTAGCCGCTCACGCTTGATCGCCTCTCCCAACTCCGGCCCCTTGAATCCCTTCTCCAGCAGCGGTTGTACCGCCACGCTGCGGGCTGCATTCGCCGCCCCGCGCAAATAATCCGCCTGTGGATAACTTCTCTGCTCCAGCCCTTTGCGCCCGCGCGCGTCCATTTCACACGCCGCAATAAACTCTTCAAACCGCTGCGGACGACGATAGACGTCAAAACTCTGAAGCAGCTCCAGCAGCGTCGAGGGCTTTAGCTCCAGGGCGCGATGGCCATGGGTGTGATACTGCCCCACCAGCAAAGCCAGTTCCTGGCAGTCCTTCGGTGCCTTGAAACGTTCATTGACCGCTTTGATCAGCTTCAGGCCGGTGTGTTCGTGGGCGATGTGCCGCGGCCAGTCTTCTTTCGGCGTCAGTCCTTTGCCCAGGTCATGCAGCAGGCAAGCCCAGCGCACAGTCAGTGGTTGTTTGTGCAACGCTGATTGCTCAAGCACGCTCAAGGTGTGTACGCCCGTGTCGATTTCCGGGTGATGAGCTTCCGGTTGCGGTACGCCGAACAGGGCATCGACTTCTGGCATCAGCACCTTGAGAGCGCCGCACTCGCGCAGCACTTCGATAAACACTTGCGGTTGATCTTCCAGCAGGGCGCGGGAAATTTCTTTCCAGCTGCGTTCGGCGGTCAATGCCTCCAGTTCGCCCGACTCGCTGAGTTGGCGCATCAGCTCCAGCGTTTCCGGTGCGACGGTGAAGCCCAACTCCGCATAACGAGCGGCAAAGCGCGCAACACGCAGAACACGGAGCGGATCTTCGGCGAATGCGGGGGAAACGTGACGCAGAACGCGAGCTTCGAGATCGCGTTGGCCATGGTACGGGTCGGTCAAATTCTGTTGATCGTCTTCGGCCATGGCGTTGATCGTCAGGTCGCGACGAATCAGGTCTTCTTCGAGGGTGACTTCGGGGCTGGCGTGAAAGGTAAAACCGCCGTAACCGCGTCCGCTTTTGCGTTCAGTCCGGGCGAGGGCATATTCCTCACCACTTTTTGGATGAAGAAACACCGGGAAGTCCGCGCCCACCGGGCGATAGCCCTTGGCGAGCATTTCTTCGGTGGTGGCGCCGACCACGACCCAGTCGATATCGGTGACAGGTTTGCCCAGCAGGCGATCGCGTACCGCCCCGCCGACTTTATAAATCCGCATAAAAAACCTCCGTTAGCCCGACAGAATAACCGTTGCGTCGAGCTTGCGGAGGCACGAACAGGATCAAAGATGAATGACGGCCAGGTCCAGCCGGCCGTATTCGCCTTCGCTGTGCTCGCTTCTGGGCGGTACGTGGTGGGTTTTCATCACCTGATCCCCTTGCAGGGTTTCCAGGTGAATGTCGAAGCCCCAGAGGCGGTGCAAGTGTTTAAGCACTTCCTCGGTGGACTCGCCCAGCGGTTTGCGGTCGTGTTGCTGGTGACGCAGGGTCAGGGAGCGGTCTCCGCGGCGGTCGATGCTGTAGATCTGGATGTTGGGTTCGCGATTGCCCAGGTTGTACTGTGCGGCCAGGGTTTCCCGAATGGTGCGGTAGCCATCTTCGTCGTGGATGGCCGGTACCAGCAGGTCGTCCTTCTGGTCATCATCGAGAATGCTGAACAATTTCAGGTCGCGGATCACCTTCGGCGACAGGTACTGCAAGATGAAGCTTTCATCCTTGAAGCTGCTCATGGCGAACTTGATGGTGGATAGCCAGTCGGTGCCGGCGATTTCCGGGAACCAGCGATAATCTTCCTCGGTGGGGGTTTCACACATGCGCCGGATATCACGGTACATGGCAAAGCCCAGGGTGTAGGGGTTTATTCCGTTGTAGTACGGGCTGTCGAAGCCCGGCTGGAAGACCACGCTGGTGTGGGACGTCAGGAACTCCATCATGAAGCCGTCGGTGACCAGGCCTTCGTCGTACAGGTCGTTCATCAGGGTGTAATGCCAGAACGTGGCCCAGCCTTCGTTCATCACCTGAGTCTGGCGTTGCGGGTAAAAATACTGCGCGATCTTACGCACGATCCGCACGATCTCCCGCTGCCAGGGCTCCAGCAGCGGCGCGTGTTTTTCGATGAAGTACAGGATGTTTTCCTGCGGTTCGGCGGGGAAGCGTGCGTTGTCCCGGTCGCTGTACTTGTCCGCGCCTTTCGGAATGGTGCGCCACAGATCGTTGATCTGTTTCTGCAAATGCTCCTCCCGGTCCTTTTGCCGACGACGTTCTTCCTCGGCGGAAATCGGGTAAGGGCGTTTGTAGCGGTCAACCCCGTAGTTCATCAGCGCATGGCAGGAGTCCAGCAGGTCCTCGACCGCGTCGATGCCGTGGCGCTCTTCGCACTGCATGATGTACTGCTTGGCGAACACCAGGTAATCGATGATCGAGCTGGCGTCGGTCCAGGTGCGAAACAGGTAGTTGCCTTTGAAGAAGCTGTTGTGCCCGTAGCAGGCGTGAGCCACCACCAGCGCCTGCATGCAGATGGTGTTTTCTTCCATCAGGTAGGCGATGCAGGGGTCCGAGTTGATCACGATTTCGTACGCCAGCCCCATCTGCCCGCGAGTGTAGGATTTTTCGGTGCTGAGGAAGTGTTTGCCGTACGACCAATGGTGATAGCCCAGCGGCATACCGACGGAGGCATACGCATCCATCATCTGCTCGGCCGTGATCACTTCGATCTGGTTAGGGTAGGTGTCGAGCGCATAGCGAGCCGCGATACGACTGATTTCGCGGTCGTAGGCCTGGATCAGCTCGAACGTCCATTCGGAGCCGGTGGAAATGGGTTGGCGCTTCTGCTCTTTGGCGGTCATGTCACTAACCTGCGCTGGAAGAGTTCACGGAAGACCGGATAGATATCCCCGGCCGAGACCAGTTGTTGCTGGGCAAAGGTGTCAGAAAAGGCTTCGGCAATGCGCTCGTACTCGAACCACAGGGCCTGATGTTCGCGCGGGGTGATCTCAACGTAAGTGTAGTACTGCACGAACGGCATGATCTGGTTGATCAGAATGTCGCGGCAGATCGGCGAGTCGTCATTCCAGTTATCGCCGTCGGAAGCCTGGGCGGCGTAGATATTCCACTCGTTGCTCGGATAGCGTTCGGCCATGATCTCCTGCATCAGTTTCAACGCACTGGAAACGATGGTGCCGCCGGTTTCGCGGGAATAGAAGAATTCTTCCTCATCCACTTCCCGGGCACTGGTGTGGTGGCGGATGAAAACTACGTCAATCTTGTCGTAATTACGTTTGAGGAACAGGTACAGCAGGATAAAGAAACGCTTGGCGATGTCCTTGGTCGCCTGGGTCATGGAGCCGGACACGTCCATCAGGCAGAACATCACCGCCTTCGAACTGGGGTTGGGTTGCTTGATCAGCAGGTTGTACTTGAGGTCGAAAGTGTCGAGGAACGGTACGCGATGAATGCGCGCACTGAGTTTTTCGATTTCTGCCTCGATTTTCTGAATATCGCCGAAGTTGTCCGGTTCTTCCTGCTTGAGTCGCAGCAATTCCTCTTTGGCTTCGCGCAGTTTCGCCCGGCTGCTGCCGGACAGGGCGATTCGTCGGGCGTGGGCCGAGCGCAAGGTGCGGATGATGTTGATCCGCGACGGGTTGCCTTCGTTGCTGATGCCTGCACGAACGGTTTTGAAGGTATCGGTGCCGGTCAGGTTGCGCTTGACCAGATTGGGCAGTTCCAGGTCCTCGAACATGAACTCGAGGAACTCTTCCTGGGTGATCTGGAAGACGAACTCGTCCATGCCTTCGCCCGAGTTGCCAGCCTTGCCGGGCCCTCTGCCGCCGCCACCTCCGGGCGGACGGGCGATGTGCTCGCCACTGGTGAACTCTTTGTTGCCGGGGTGCACGACGGTCTGTTTGCCCCCGCGACCGTGGTGAAGCACCGGCTCGTCGATGTCGCGGCCGGGAATGCTGATCTGTTCGCCGTGTTCCATGTCGGTGATGGAGCGCCGGCTGACCGCCTCTTCGACAGCCTTTTTGATGTGATCACGGTAACGCCGCAGAAACCGCTGACGGTTCACCGTGCTCTTGTTCTTGCCATTGAGACGTCGGTCGATCACATAGCTCATGACTGCTCCTTAGAAGCTGTCCTGAAAGGGGCGAGCGGTGATGCAGCATCGGACCGGGGGCCAAGGGATATTCAACGCTCCCCCAAGCGCTTTGGATGCTGCCTGAACTCGCTACCGACTTTCGAACACCTTCCAGAGGCCTGTGTAACAGAAAATGCGTACACAGGCCTCTGGCTGACGACAACCGGTCTGACCGGCAGCGGGTTATTGTGATTTTCTGACCCGCAGGTACCACTCGGACAGCAGTCGTACCTGTTTGTCGGTGTAGCCCCGCTCGACCATCCGTGTGACGAAGTCGTTGTGCTTCTGCTGGTCCTCTTTGCTCGCCTTGGCGTTGAAGCTGATGACGGGCAGGAGGTCCTCGGTGTTGGAGAACATTTTCTTCTCGATGACCACCCGCAGTTTTTCGTAGCTGAGCCAGGTCGGGTTTTTGCCGTTGTTGTTGGCACGGGCGCGCAGCACGAAGTTGACGATTTCGTTGCGGAAATCCTTCGGATTGCTGATACCGGCCGGTTTTTCGATTTTCTCCAGTTCTTCGTTCAGCGCCACACGATTGAGGATCTCGCCGGTTTCCGGGTCGCGGTATTCCTGGTCCTGGATCCAGAAGTCGGCGTACAGCACGTAGCGATCGAAGATGTTCTGGCCGTACTCGCTGTACGACTCGAGGTAGGCGGTCTGGATTTCCTTGCCGATGAACTCGATATAACGCGGCGCCAGGTACTCCTTGAGGAATCGCAGGTAGCGTTCGCGGGTTTCAGCCTGGAATTGTTCCTGTTCGATCTGTTGTTCCAGCACGTAGAGCAAATGCACCGGGTTGGCGGCGATTTCGTGCGGATCGAAGTTGAAGACCTTCGACAGAATCTTGAACGCGAAACGGGTCGACAGACCGTTCATGCCTTCGTCGACACCGGCATTGTCGCGGTATTCCTGGATCGACTTGGCCTTCGGATCGGTGTCCTTGAGGTTTTCACCGTCGTAGACCCGCATCTTGGAGTAGATATTCGAGTTTTCCGGCTCCTTGAGGCGCGAGAGCACGGTGAACTGGGCGAGCATCTTCAGCGTGTCCGGTGCGCAGTGCGCCTTGGCCAGGGAGCTGTTGAACAAGAGCTTGTCGTAGATCTTCACTTCGTCGCTGACCCGCAGGCAGTACGGCACTTTGACGATGTAGATCCGGTCGATGAAGGCTTCGTTGTTCTTGTTGTTGCGGAAGGTGTGCCATTCCGATTCGTTGGAGTGGGCCAGCAGGATCCCGGTAAACGGAATAGCCCCCAGACCTTCGGTACTGTTGTAGTTGCCTTCCTGGGTGGCGGTCAGCAATGGGTGCAGCACCTTGATCGGTGCCTTGAACATTTCGACGAATTCCATCAGGCCCTGGTTGGCCCGGCACAGTGCGCCCGAGTAGCTATAGGCGTCGGCGTCGTTTTGCGGGAATTCTTCCAGTTTGCGGATATCGACCTTGCCCACCAGTGCCGAGATGTCCTGGTTGTTTTCGTCTCCCGGTTCGGTTTTGGCCACGGCGATCTGGTTGAGGATCGATGGATAGAGCTTCACCACGCGGAACTGGCTGATGTCGCCGCCGAATTCGGCCAGACGTTTGGTGGCCCATGGCGACATGATGGTGTTGAGATAGCGCCGCGGAATGCCGAAGTCTTCTTCGAGGATCGCGCCATCTTCGGTGGCGTTGAACAGACCCAAAGGAGATTCGAAAACCGGCGAGCCTTTGATCGCGTAGAAAGGCACCTTCTCGATAAGCTGTTTCAGCTTCTCGGCCAGGGACGATTTACCGCCGCCGACGGGGCCGAGCAGATAGAGGATTTGTTTTTTCTCTTCCAGACCCTGAGCGGCATGGCGGAAATACGAGACGATCTGGTCGATGCATTCTTCCATCCCGTGGAAGTCTTCAAAGGCCGGATAGCGGCGGATCACCTTGTTGGAAAAGATTCGCGAAAGCCTCGAGTTGGTCGAGGTGTCGAGCAGCTCCGGTTCTCCGATGGCCAGCAACAGACGCTCGGCGGCGGAAACGTAGGCGCTGCGGTCCTTTTTGCACAGCTCCAGGTACTCTTGCAGTGAGAGTTCTTCCTGGCGTGTGGACTCGAAGCGTTGTTGGAAGTGGCTAAAGATACTCATGACGTCACCTCGCTCGATACGTGGAGCCGACGCCGGATCAGTCAGTCGATGCTGGCAGCGACCGGATATGCAGTCGCTGTTTACCCCCCAGAACCCTTTCAAAGCGTACCGCCCCGAAAGCTACTCCCGATGACCCGCGCGCCGGTGTACCGGCTCTCCCCTGTTTTGGATGGCCTGCGCTTAAGGATAGTTGCTTATTCGGGAGGTAAAGGCGAGATGCGTAATTAGTTGTGGCAGACCGTTCGTCTGCCACCGCGCAAGCCCGCGGCAGCCGGGGCTTGTACGTTACAAAAAAATTATTCGGAAGTGCCTTGCGCGGTTTCCGAAGGATAAGTCGTACGCCACAGCTCAAAACCGCCGTCCATGCTGTAGACATCGGAGAAGCCCTGGCTGATCAGGTAGGCCGCTGCGCCCTGGCTGGAATTGCCGTGATAGCAGACCACCACCGTCGGTGCGTCCAGGTCCGCGCCCTGAATGAAAGCATGCAGGGAATGGTTGTCCAGATGCTTCGAGCCGCTGATGTGCAGCGCGGCAAATGTTGCCGGGTCTCGAACATCGACCACCACTGCGCCTTGTTCGCGCAAGGCCTGGGCCTGTTCTGGGGGGATACGTTTGAATTCGCTCATGGCGGGCTCCTGTGGCTCGGCTGAAAGCGCAGTCTAGCGCCGGGCGCTGGCTGGCGTTTG
Organism: Pseudomonas sp. BF-RE-22; assembly: GCF_019956155.1. NCBI lineage: Bacteria > Pseudomonadati > Pseudomonadota > Gammaproteobacteria > Pseudomonadales > Pseudomonadaceae > Pseudomonas > Pseudomonas sp. BF-RE-22. Next base: position 210,781 of record NZ_JAHBDD010000055.1, read on the forward strand.
TTCGGAAATAGGGGAGGCGACTGACGGCAGGAAGGTGTGGCCATGCTCGTCGCATTTGCACTGAAGGCGTTCAAGGGTGTCGACGTTCATCAGGGTCATCGACCCGCCCCAGACGCAACCGGTGTCGAGGGCGAAGATGCCCGGTTCGTTGCACTGGCCTTCGAGCGCTGCCCAGTGGCCGAAGATGATCTTCACGTCCCTGGTCTTGCGCTCCTTGTAAGTGAACCACGGCGCGTAACCTGGCGGTGCGGTGTCGACGCCTTCCTTGCCCTTGAGGTCGAGTTTGCCTTCGCTGGTGCAGAAACGCATGCGGGTGAAATAGTTGGTGATCACGCGCAGGCGGGTTACGCCTTTGAGATCGCCGTCCCATTTCAGCGGTTCGTTGCCGTACATGCCGTCGAGATAAGGCGCGAAGCGATTGTCGTCGCGCAGGGCTTCTTCGACTTCGGCGGCGCACTTCAGGGCTTTGCGCAGCGACCATTGCGGGGGGATGCCGGCGTGGACCAGGGCGATGTTGCGTTGCTCGTCGTAATGCATGAGCTTTTGCTGGCGCACCCATTCCAGCAGTTCCACACGATCCGGCGCTTCGAGAATCTCGCGCAGGGTGTCGGCTTTCTTCAGGCGTTCGATGTTATGCCCGGCGGCCAGCAGATGAAGATCGTGGTTGCCGAGCACGCACACCAGTGATTCGCGAATGCTATAGAGGAAGCGCAAGGTTTCCAGCGACTGCGGGCCACGGTTGACCAGATCGCCCACCAGCCACAGTTTGTCCCGGGCAGGGTCGAAGGCGACTTGCTTGAGCAGGCATTTCAACGGTTCGAGGCAACCTTGCAGGTCGCCAACGGCATACGTTGCCATCAGTGCAGGGCTCCGGGCACCGCCAGGCGGAATGGAGCGATGATGGCGTCGAAGTGTTTGCCGTCTTCGGCAATCATTTGATAGCTGCCTTGCATGTTGCCGACCTTGGTCGTCATCACCGTGCCACTGCTATAGGTATGGCTCTCGCCTGCCTTGATCAACGGCTGTTGGCCAACCACGCCGGCACCGCGAACCTCCTCGACATGCCCGTCACCATCGGTGATCACCCAGTGCCGCGACAACAGCTTGGCCGGTAATTCGCCATTGTTGTGCACGGTGATGGTGTAAGCGAAGGCAAAGCGGTTTTGCTCGGGTTGCGATTGTTCTGCCAGATAGCGGGTGACGACGCTGACGTCGACCTGATAACGAGGATCGGACATTCAAGAGGCCTTAAAAACGAAGCGGGACGCGGGGCGTAGCTGATGGAATTCAGTCTAGGCCAAGTATCGGGTAGTAAACCAGACATGAGGGCTGGTGTCCTACCCGATAACGCTTGTTGCCTGTCAGTCGGCGGCGGGTTTCTGTAGGACTTGTTCGCTGAGTTTGTCGGCCAAGCGTACGAAGGCTGCCAGATCGAGCTGCTCTGGGCGCAGGCTGCCGTCGACACCGGCGGCGGTGATTTCGTCGTTGCTCAGCAGCAACTTGAGGGTGTTGCGCAGGGTCTTGCGGCGCTGGTTGAAGGCTTCGCGCACGACGCGCTCCAGCAAGCGGTGATCCTTGGCCGGGTGCGGCAGTACGGCGTGAGGCACCAGGCGCACGATGGCAGAATCGACTTTCGGCGGCGGGTTGAATGCGCCGGGGCCAACGTTGAACAGGTGCTCTACACGACAATGGTACTGAACCATGATCGACAGACGACCCCAGTCACCGCCGCCAGGGCCTGCCGCCAGACGCTCGACCACTTCTTTCTGCAGCATGAAGTGCATGTCGCGAATGATGCCTGCGTTGTGCAGCAGGTGGAAAATCAGCGGCGTGGAGATGTTGTACGGCAGGTTGCCCACCACACGCAGGCTGTTCGGCGCGGCGTTCAGGCTGTTGAAGTCGAACTTCAGCGCATCGCCCTGGTGCAGGTTGAAATTGCTCTTGCCGGCGAACTGCTGGTTGAGGATCGGGATCAGGTCTTTATCCAGCTCCACTACGTCCAGCTGGGCACCGCTGTTCAGCAGGCCTTGGGTCAGCGCACCCTGGCCCGGACCGATTTCCAGCAGGCGGTCTTCGGGCTTGGCATGGATGGAGCGCAGGATGCGGTCGATAACGCCGGCATCGTGCAGGAAGTTCTGGCCAAAGCGTTTGCGCGCCTTGTGTTGGTAATGCTCGGTCATAAACGGGTCTCGGCCATCTGGTAGGCGGTTTCCAGGGCGACTTGCAGGCTGCCGGTGTCGATTTTGCCGCTGCCGGCCAGGTCCAGGGCAGTGCCGTGGTCGACCGACGTGCGGATGATCGGCAAGCCGAGGGTCACGTTGACTGCTGCGCCGAAGCCTTTGTATTTCAGCACGGGCAAGCCCTGGTCGTGGTACATCGCCAGCACCGCGTCGCAGTGCTCCAGATATTTGGGGGTAAACAGAGTGTCGGCGGGCAGGGGGCCGCGAAGGTCCATGCCTTCGTCACGCAGGCGCTCTAATGTAGGTTCGATGATGTCGATTTCTTCATGGCCCAGGTGTCCGCCTTCGCCGGCATGGGGATTGAGCCCGCACACCAGGATACGCGGCTGGGCGATGCCGAATTTTTGTTGCAGGTCGGCATGCAGAATCCGCGTGACCCGCTCCAGACGCTCCGGTGTGATTGCATCGGCAATCTCGCGAAGGGGCAGGTGAGTGGTGACCAGCGCCACGCGCAATCCGCGGGTAGCAAGCATCATCACCACTTGCGTGGTCTGCGTCAGGTCGGCGAGAAATTCTGTATGCCCGGAAAAGGCGATACCCGATTCGTTGATCACGCCCTTGTGCACAGGGGCGGTGATCATGCCGGCGAAGTGCCCATCCAGGCAGCCCTGACCAGCGCGGGTCAGGGTTTCCAGAACGAAAGCAGCATTGGCTTTGTCGAGTTGACCGGCAGTCACCGGCGCATTGAGCGGTGTATCCCAGACATACAGGCTGTTGGCTGGCGCTGGGACATCCGGCCAGCTGTCCGGGGTCACCGGCAGCAAATCAACGACCACGCCCAGCTGCGCGGCCCGCTCAAGGAGCAGGTCGCGGCTGGTAATGGCAATCAGGGGATGTGGCTGGGCTTGCGAGGCAACCAGCAGGCACAGGTCAGGACCTATGCCGGCCGGTTCGCCGGGTGTCAGCGCGAAACGTTGGGGTTTCACTGCGCTGCCTGGTCTGCACCAGGGAGTTTGATCTCTACGTACGCTTCGTCACGGATCTGACGCAGCCAGGTTTGCAGCTCTTCGTCGTATTTGCGGTTACGCAGTACGGTCATTGCTTGCTGCTCACGGGCCTGGGTGGTGCTGTCCGTGGCGCGGCGGCCAAGGACTTCCAGGACGTGCCAGCCATATTGGGTCTGGAACGGCTTGGACAGCTGACCTTGCGGGGTCTTGGCCATCACTTCGCGGAACTCGGGCACCAATGCATTCGGGTCGATCCAGTTCAGGTCGCCGCCGTTGAGGGCGGAACCCGGGTCTTCCGAGAAGCTTTTCGCCAGTTCGCCGAAATCTTCGCCCGATTCGATACGGGTGTAGAGCGATTGGGCCAGGGCCTTGGTTTTTGCTTCGTCGCGGATCGGGCTAGGTTTGACCAGGATATGACGCACGTGTACTTCGTCACGGGTCTGGGTCTCGCCGCCGCGCTTGTCGAGGATCTTCAGGATGATGAAGCCGCCCGGCGTGCGCATCGGCTGGGTGACATCGCCGACCGACATGGTGCTCAGCATGCGATCGAACGGAGGTGGCAATTGAGCGGCTTTACGCCAGCCCATGTCGCCGCCTTCCAGTGCGGTTTCGCTGGCGGATTTGGCAATTGCCAACTGAGCGAAGTCAGCGCCTTGCTTGAGCTGCTGGTAAACCGCGTCGGCCTGTTTGGCAGCACTCTGAATCGCATCGGAATTAGCACTTTCCGGTGTAGGAATCAGGATGTTGGCCAAGCGGAACTCTTCGGACAGCTGCATTTTGCCAAGGTCGGAAGCGAGGAAGTTCTTCACTTCCTGCTCGGACACTTGAATGCGCTCCGCCACACGGCGTTGACGCACGCGGCTGATGATCATTTCACGACGAATCTGCTCGCGAGCGTCTTCATAAGACAGGCCATCACGAGTCAGGGCCGCGCGGAATTGATCGATCGACATGTTATTGCGCTGGGCAATGGTGCCGACCGCCTGATTCAGCTCTTCATCGGTGATGCGAATGCCGGAGCGTTCGCCGATCTGCAGTTGCAGGTTTTCGACGATCAGGCGCTCGAGCACCTGCTGATCCAGCACGCTGGCCGGCGGCGCAGCAGAACCGCGTTTGGCGATGGTTTGCTGAACTTCATGAACACGTTGGTCCAGCTGGCTCTGCATGACCACATCGTTGTCGACAATGGCCACCACTTTATCGATGGACTGTACCGCGGCATTCGCCGCAGTACCCAGGAACAGCGCGCCCAGCATCAGCGGGCGCAGACAATCAGAAAGCTTGGTCTTCACGTTCACGATAACCTTGGATGCCTTTGTCGAGGAAGCTCTCTACTTTTTGGCCAACAACGCCGCCGAGACCTTTCAGAACGATTTGGAGGAAGATGCCATGGTCGCCTTTTTCGTTTTGCGGAGCTTCCTGACTGAATTCGTCATAGGAAACCCAGTAACGGTTGATCAGGCGCAGTTTCCAGCAGCAGTTGTCGTACTCGAAACCACCGAAGGCTTCCAGGGTACGGTTCTGGTTGTAGTCATACTGCCAGCGGCTGATGGCGTTCCATTGCGGCACGATCGGCCAGATCACCGAGAAGTCGTGCTGCTGGATCTTGTAGTAGTCCTTCACGTAACCCGGGGTGCCCGGCGTGCCGTAGTCACCACCGCCCACCGACCATTTACCGGTGTTCTGGTCGTAGCGAACCTGGTCATTGCGATAGCGATAGCCGGCGTTGATGACCTTGTTCGGGTTATCTTCAGGTTGGTAGTGGAACATCGCACTGCCCGAGCGAGGGCTGCGGCTGTCCGGATCCCAGTTATAGTCGGCGGTCGTGCGCCAATCGCGGTTCCAGCGGTATTCGTATTGCAGTGCATACGGGGACACATTGGAATGTGCATCTTCGCGGGTTTTTGCGTCGATACCCGGCAACTGGACTTCGCGATCCTTGAAGTACAAGGCCTGGCCGACGCTGATGCGTTGACGTTCAAAGCCGTTTTCTTCGATCCAGCGGCTGGTTACGCCCAGCGACAGTTTGTTCTCGTCGCCGATGCGGTCAGAACCCGAGAAACGGTTGTCGCGGAACAGAGACGAATAGTTGAAGGTGTATTCGCCAGTGTCGAAGACCGGAATGTCCTTCTGATCTTCTTCAGGGACATACAGGTAGAACAGGCGTGGTTCCAGGGTCTGGCGGTAGTCCTTGCCGAACCAGTTGGTGTTGCGATCGAAATACAGGCCGCTGTCGACGCTGGCGATCGGAACGCCGCGATTTTGCGTGCTGCTGAACGACTCGCCAAGCGCCGAAGCGTTATTGCGGTTCGTCACGAGATCGTTTTTGCCGGTGCCATCAAGATCAAGGTCGTACTGAGTGTATTGATACTTGAGCGATGGCTTGACGAAACCATACGTCCAATCAAGCGGCAGGCTCACGCCTGGCTTGAGGTTCAGGCGATTGCCGTTGGCACGAGCCAGACCTGCCACGTTGGTGTCCAGGCGAGGCGACAGGTTGCCGTTTTCATCGGAAAACTGCCCTTTTTCCAGGTCGCGCTCAAAGCGTACGATTTCTGTCTCGTAGTCGAAATCCAGACCGCTCGGATGAATCGGCAGCTGACCGGCGAAAGTGAGCTGCGGCAAGCGGTCGTACGGCGTGATGTTCGATACGGTGGCCAATTGATAGGCCTGGGCGTTGAGGCGGGCGGTATAGCTCTCTCCGCGATAAGTGACCGCGGCCTGCTGATTCACGTAGTCGGAAGTTTTCACACCCAACTGATCGGTCTGCAGATCCTGGAAGTAATACGGATCGCTGATCTTTGTGTAATCAACTTGAGTCAGAACGCGGGAATCGAGACCGCCCTTGTGCTGCCAGTTGTACATGTAGCGGGTTTTTTCGTAGTCGGTCTGCAGCTTGCGCTCGTCGTCTTCATCGTTGAGATAAGCGGCGCCGAACTGACCTTCGGTGGACTTGGTCAGGTAGCGGAACTCGCCTTCCATCAACAGGCCGCGCTTGCTCATGTAGCGCGGGTACAACGTGGCATCGTAGTTCGGCGCCAGGTTGAAGTAGTACGGGGTGACCAACAGGAAGCCGGTATCGCTGCCGGTGCCAATGGTTGGCGGCAGGAAGCCGGACTGACGACGGTCGTCGATCGGGAAATAGATGTATGGCGTGTAAAGGACTGGAATGTCCTTGACCCGCAGCGTCACGTTGGTCGCGGTACCGAAACCGGTCGCCGGGTTCAAGGTGATGTTGTTGCCCTTGAGCTGCCAGGCGTTGCTGTTCGGTTCGCACGTAGTGTACGTACCATCCTTGAGGCGGATGATCGCGTTTTCGGCACGCTTGGCGTACAGCGCGTTACCGCGGACGCGGGATTTGTGCATCACGTATTCGGCGTTGTCGACCTTGGCTTCGCCGGTGTCGAGCTGCACTTCGGCGTGGTCGCCGACGATCAGCGCGCCGTTGTCGCGAATGCGTACGTTGCCGTCCAGCTCGCCACGGCTCTCGGCCTGGTAGAGGTTCGCTTCGTCGGCTTCGGCCTGCATGCTGCCCTGACGCAGGACCACGTCACCGGCCAGGGTTGCGATCTGTTCATCCTGCTTGTAGCGAGAAGCCTTGGCACCGACAAACGTCGGGGCGTCACTTTTATTCGTCTTGTCATTCATGCCAGGACGAATTGGTTCGATATAGGAACCAGAGCAGTAAGGACCGGTTTCGGCCAATTGCGCTGCAGTGAGATTCTCGCGCGGAACCCAGTCGAGGTGACTGTAGTCTGCGCTACGGGACTTGAGGGCGCGACCTTTGGATTCGGTGACGAGCACAGGCTTGGTGCCGGTGTCTTCACTGGCGCCGCTCTCGGCGGGTGCTTCACCGGTTGCGGAGACTGCGCTGCCCTCATGGATGGGACGCGGTGGCAATGCAGCCGCCGGCGTCTTGGGCGCACAGTTCCAGGCACCCGAAGCAGAGACTGAGCAGTCATACTGTTCCGCGGCGACCACGAACGAAGTGGCTAGAGGTTGCAGGGCCAGCAGACTGCCAGTGACCAACAACGGAAATTTTTTACGAAACGCGGGGGATTTCAATGCCATCTTATTAGTCCGGGCTTCCTGCGTGCCATCTGCCCGCGGTGTGGGCCGCACGCCTCTCGATGGTCTGAAAAAGATGCTGGATAATAAAGCATGACCCGCTTGACGGCTAGCGCCGTCGGAGACCCTTGCAATGCCTGACCAAGATGTACGTTTGCAACACCTGAAAGTTTGGCTCGATGAGCAGTTGGCGACCCTCTTTGCAGAGCAGAGTTGGGGCGCCGTACCCCCGGCCACGTTGACCGCGGCCAGCAGTGATGCGAGTTTTCGGCGCTATTTTCGTTGGGAAGGCGGCGGCAAAAGTTTCGTCGTAATGGACGCGCCGCCGCCCCAGGAAAACTGCAAACCCTTCGTGGATATCGCTTTTTTGCTGGCGAAATCCGGAATAAATGTGCCGAAAATTTATGCCGAAGACCTCGAACGCGGTTTTCTTTTGCTCAATGACCTGGGCAACAAGACCTATCTGGACGTTATCGACAGCGAAAATGCCGACGATTTGTTCAAGGATGCCTTGCAGGCTCTGTTGGCTTTTCAGCAGTTGCCGATGGTTGCTCCGCTGCCGAGTTATGACGTGGCGCTGTTGCGTCGCGAGCTGGAATTGTTCCCCGAGTGGTTTGTGAAGCGTGAGTTGGGCATAGAGTTCGACGCTGCGCAGCAAATGCTCTGGCAGAACGTGTCGCAGCTGCTGATCGACAGCGCCCTGGCGCAACCGAAAGTCCTGGTGCATCGCGACTACATGCCGCGCAACCTGATGCTCAGCGAGCCGAATCCCGGCGTGCTGGATTTCCAGGATGCGGTCTATGGCCCGGTGACCTATGACGTGACGTGCCTGTTCAAGGACGCGTTCCTGAGCTGGCCCGAGGAGCGAGTGCACGGTTGGCTGCAAGATTACTGGCAGCAGGCAGGCGCCCTCGGCATTCCCGTCCAGCCAGACTTCGAAGACTTCTTGCGCGCCAGCGACCTGATGGGCGTGCAGCGTCACCTGAAAGTCATTGGTATCTTCGCCCGCATCTGCCATCGCGATGGCAAGCCGCGTTACCTCGCCGACGTGCCGCGCTTCTTTGCTTATATAGAAGCAGTGATCGCCCGCCGTCCTGAACTGGCGGAACTGGATGTGTTGCTGCTGAGTCTGCGTGCTGGAGTGAATGCATGAAGGCAATGATTCTGGCTGCGGGTAAAGGCGAGCGCATGCGCCCGCTGACCCTGACCACGCCAAAACCGCTGGTCCGCGCTGGCGGGGTGCCGCTGATCGAGTATCACCTGCGCGCGCTGGCTGCTGCCGGGTTTACCGAAATCGTGATCAACCACGCCTGGCTGGGACAGCAGATCGAAGACTATCTGGGCGATGGCTCGCGTTATGGCGTGAGCATCCAGTACTCGCCCGAAGGTGAACCGCTGGAGACCGGTGGCGGGATTTTCCGCGCATTGCCGTTGTTGGGTGATGAGGCGTTTGTGGTGGTCAACGGTGATATCTGGACCGACTATGACTTCAGCGTTTTGCATCAACCCATCAGTGGCCTGGCGCATCTGGTGTTGGCGGATAACCCGAGCCACCACCCGGCAGGCGATTTCACGCTGGTCGACGGGCAAGTGCACGATGGCCAGGCAGATTCGCCGACCCTGACTTACAGCGGCATTGCAGTGTTGCATCCGCAGCTGTTCGACGGGCACACCGCCGGGGCGTTCAAGCTTGCGCCGCTGCTGCGCACGGCCATGGCCGATGGGCAAGTCTCGGGTGAGCGGCTGAGCGGACGGTGGGTGGATGTCGGAACTCACGAGCGTCTGGCGGAAGTTGAAACTCTGATTGAAGCGAGTCGCTGAGATGCTGTGGCCAGGGACTCTGATTGGAGCCGGAGCGGGCTTTGCCATTGCCAGCATTCCGGGGGCCTTGCTCGGCGCTTTATTGGGGCAGGCGCTGGATCGGCACCTGCAATTGCATTCGTGGGGGCATTTGCGTGAAAAGCTCGGTGGCAGGCCGGTGCTGCGCAACGATGAGCTGCTGTTCGTATTGCTGGGACGGCTGGCCAAATGCGATGGGCGAGTGGTAGACGGACATATCCAGCAGGCGCGCCTGGAAATGCAGGCACTGGACATGTCCGAGTCGGCCAAGCGTCGGGCGATTGCCGCGTTCAACCGCGGCAAGTCGGGCCGTGACCGGTTGCGCGGTTATCTGCGACGCTTGAGTGAGCAACCCCATGCGGCGGAAGGCGTATTACGCGCCTGTTGGCGAATGGTCTGGGCCGATGGTCGTGCCGGGCATGCCGAGCGCGAACTGATTCGCCAATGGGGTAAATGGCTGGGCTGGACGTCGTATCAGGTGCAGGCGCTGGCGTCTGACTATGAGCCGCACAAGCAATCGTCGGCCGGCACTGCCATCACTTATCAGGAAGCGTTGTCGCTGTTGGGTGTGTCTGCCACCACCGAACCGGCGCAGATCAAACGCGCCTATCGGCGCCTGTTGAGTCGTCATCATCCGGACAAAATTGCCGGCAGCGGTGCGACGGCGTTGCAGGTGCGCGAGGCAACGGACAAGACGCGCGAATTGCATAACGCCTATACGTTGATTCGTCAGCGGCGGGATTTCAAGTGATGCGTCGTCAGTGATGACGCCTTCGCGGGCAAGCCTCGCTCCTACAGGATTTAGTCAATCACAAAAATTGCAAACGACATAAACCTGTAGGAGCGAGGCTTGCCCGCGAAGGGCGCGACTCGGTCTATCAGTCCGCCGCAGCCTGAGGATTCAACCAGCCCCGCACCCGGCGAACCAACTGCTCCTGCTCTGCTTTCGAGTCACCCGGCAACGCCTTGAGCGATACCTGACTGAACGCCGAACCTTTCAAGCGCTTGCTGGCCTGCAAGCGTTCCAGAGCCGCGTTGCGGTCCAGCGGCTTGTCCTTATAGAAGATGTCGGCGGTGGGCAGTTTTAGTGTCGGCGTCAGTTCAGCCAAGCCAGGTTTCGCTGCCACGGGCGTCTGCGCAGCGACCATCGCGAACTTCTCGACTTGCGAGGGCTGCCTCTCGCTCAGATAACGCGCGGCCCAGTAAGCGCCGGTGCCATGACCCAGCACCACGATGCTGCGAGCGCTCTGCTGTTCGGCGTAGGCAACAGCCGCATCGATGCGTGCGAAAATTCGTTCGGCGTCGGCTTTGACCTGTTCATCGCTGGTTTCAGCAATGGCCTTGTCGGCCACCTCCGCTTCACCGCCCGCCGCCTGCTCGATGGGTGCCGCCGTGGTCGAGTCCTTGCTGCCGGCATCAGGTGCTTTGGGCGATGGCGTTACTTCAACAATACGTGGCGCAATGGCATCGCTTTGCACGTCTGGCAAGGTGATACTCAGGCTGCTCCACTCGGCGTCCGGCAATTGGCGCCGCAACGGGCCGATTGCCTGCGGCCAGTCAACGGTTTCGCCCGCGCCCGGGATGATAATCACCGCACCCTTGGGGTCAGCGGTATTGGCCGGTTTCCACAAGGCCAGAAACGTGTCGCTGCCGGCCTGGAGTTGTTGCTGTTCCTGAGCGGGAATTTTTCGCTCAAGTGCTGCCGCTTCTTCCTGACTACGCTCAAGCAGCGGCTGACGTTCGACCGGTTTTTCGTCTGCGGATTTTTCCGCGGCGGCCGGTGCCGGGTCTGCGGCCTCGACGGAAAAGGCGCAAGGCAGGATCAGCGACAGGCACAATGCTGGCAGTGCCAGGCGGTAGACAGGGGGCATCGGATATTCCAGGCCAGAAGTGGTTCCGGCAGCCTAATGGGTTGGTCAGTATTTGTCAGTGTGTGAGATTTCAATGATGCGTTTTTGCTGTCTGTGGGTTATCGGCTGTTTGTGGTTTCCCTTGATGGGCTGGGCGGCGCCTGCGCCACCGGAGCACGTCGCGCAGTTGTCTGCGAGCCAACAGCAATGGCTCGCGCAACATAATGAATTACGCGTCGGACTGGTGTTGCAAGTGCCCTATGCGCAATACGATCGCCGTTTGCAGCGGTTGTCCGGGGTTAACGTCGAGCTGATGAAATGGCTGGCCAAAGCGCTCAAGGTCGAGCTGAGCTGGCGTAACTATCCCGACCTTGCGCAACTGGAAGCCGCCGCACGCGAAGGTGAAATCGACATCGCCCCAGGGTTGGCGCAAACCCCCGGCGGCCTGCGCCTGTGGCAGTTTTCCGATCCATACATGCGGGTGCCGCAACTGGTGGTCAGCGACCAGAAGGGCGCCGGCGTGGTCGAGCTGGAAAAGCTCGATAGCCAGACCCGCGTCGCCGTACGCATGCCCAGCGCCACCGCCGATTACCTGCGCAGCAATTACCCGCACTTGAACCTCCAGGGCGTGCCGATCGAGCGTCAGGCACTGCAACTGTTGTTGAGTCAGCAGGCCAGTTATGCCGTGGTCGACGAAGCGCAATTCGGGCGTTTGTCTGTCGAACCGGAGTTTGCCGGGTTGGTGGTGGTCGGTGATATTGGCCTGCCGCAACTGCTGCGCGTGGCTACACGGCGGGACTGGCCGGAACTCGCCGGCATCATCGAAAGCGCGCTGCGGGCGATCCCCGCCAAGGACCTGGAGCAACTGCACAACCAATGGTTGCAAGCCAAATACCCGCGACTGACCGAGTCGCCGGGTTTCTGGCAGAACCTCTGCCTGCTGTTGGCGGTGTTGATGTTGAGCTGCATGGCGATCGTGGTCTGGCAGCGTCGGCAGCAACACAGTCTTGAGCAACGGTTGTTGGTAGCACGGGAAGACATTGCCTTGCGTGCCGCCAGCGAAGAAGCATTGCGTCTCACCCAGTTTTCCATCGACCAAAGCACCGTCGGCATTCTCTGGGTCAACTGGGACAGCCATGTGCGCTACGCCAACCGCGCCGCGGAAACCATGCTCGGCTATCCGTCGGGTGGCATCATCGATCGGCCGTTGATCGACTTTGAACCGGGTCTGCACATGGACCGCTGGCTGAACCTGTGGAAACGCGCCCGCGCCAGCGAAGAAGGGCCGCTCAGCTTTGAAACCAATTGCCTGCGAGCCGATGGCAGCATTCTGCCGACGGATGTGTCGTTGAGCTTCCTGCGTTTTCGCGATGGCGAATACCTGGTGGTCTACCTCAACGACGTCACCGAGCGTCGTCGTGCGCTGGCCGCGTTGCAGGAAAGCGAGGCGCGGCTGCAAGGGATCGCTGCCAACGTACCGGGATTGGTCTTTCGCCTGGAGCGGGCTCCGGTGACAGGGCAGATCGACTTTGCCTACATCAGCGAGGGCAGCGAGAGCCTGGTCGGTTATTCCCCCACTACCTTGGCCCACCGCGACAAAGGCCTGCGCAGCCTGGTGCATCCGGATGACAAGGCCAGTTACCACCAGACGCAGGATCATGCGCTGGACACTGACAGTGACTGGTCGTGGCAAGGGCGGATTCTCACGCGCCAGGGCGATCAGCGCTGGGCCGAGATCAAGGCCATCACGCGTCGCCTCGATGACGGCACCTATGTCTGGGACGGCATCGTCTGGGACATCAGCGAGAGCAAACGCATCGAGCTGGAACTGGCCAGCTCCCGTGAGCAATTGCGTGAATTGTCCGCACACCTGGAGAGCGTGAGAGAAGAGGAAAAGGCGCGCATCGCCAGGGAAGTTCACGACGAGTTGGGTCAGATGTTGACCGTGTTGAAACTGGAAACGTCCATGTGCGAACTGGCCTACGCCCAGCTCGACCCAGGTCTGAATGAACGTTTGAACAGCATGAAGCGCTTGATCGCTCAGCTGTTCCAACTGGTGCGCGATGTGGCCACGGCGTTGCGGCCGCCAATTCTCGATGCCGGTATTGCTTCGGCCATCGAATGGCAGGCCCGGCGTTTCGAGGCGCGCACGCAGATTCCGTGTCTGGTGCAAGTGCCGGAGAACTTGCCGGTGCTCAGCGATGCCAAGGCGATCGGCTTGTTCCGGATCCTTCAGGAAGCGCTGACCAATGTCATGCGGCATGCCCAGGCGCATACTGTTGAACTGACATTGACGCTTGAGGGCGACGAGTTGTGTCTGACTGTCAGCGATGATGGCGTAGGATTTGTCGCCGCTACTGGCCGGCCAACATCCTTTGGGGTTGTGGGCATGCGCGAGCGGGTGTTGATCATGGGCGGGGAACTGTCGCTTGAAAGTGAGCCGGGGGAGGGTACAACGTTGAGTGTGCGCGTACCTTTGGATGAGGCCTGAAGAATTTGTGTTGGTTTTACTGACGCCTTCGCGAGCCTGCTCGCGAATGATCTTGAATCTGGAGAAAGACCGTGATCCGTGTACTGGTAGCCGAAGACCACACCATCGTTCGCGAAGGCATTAAACAACTGATCGGCCTGGCCAAGGACTTGCTGGTGGTGGGCGAGGCGAGCAATGGCGAGCAGTTGCTCGAAACCTTGCGTCATGTGCCTTGCGAAGTGGTGTTGCTGGACATCTCGATGCCGGGCGTCAATGGCCTGGAAGCGATTCCGCGGATTCGCGCACTGAACAATCCACCGGCGATCCTGGTGTTGTCGATGCACGACGAAGCGCAAATGGCTGCCCGGGCGTTGAAAGTCGGCGCGGCGGGTTATGCAACCAAGGACAGCGACCCGGCGCTGCTGCTGACGGCAATTCGCAAGGTCGCGGCGGGCGGTCGATACATCGACCCGGACCTGGCCGACCGCATGGTTTTCGAAGTCGGCCTGACCGATTCGCGGCCGCTGCATTCGTTGCTCTCGGAGCGCGAATTCTCGGTGTTCGAACGCCTGGCCCAGGGCGCCAACGTCAACGACATCGCCCAGCAACTGGCCCTGAGCAGCAAAACCATCAGCACCCACAAGGCGCGGCTGATGCAGAAACTCAACATCACGTCCCTGGCTGAACTGGTGAAGTACGCCATGGAACACAAGCTGCTCTAACACGATTCACCACGGATCCTGTAGGAGCGAGGCTTGCCCGCGAAGCTTTTAGCGTCAGTAAGATCGCCTTCGCGGGCAAGCCTCGCTCCTACGAAACGTTGTGGCATATCCATTTGCGACATGCCTTTAAAACCGCTATAGCCGCTCCGTAAGGCTCGCAGCTCACCACCTGCCCCCATCCCGAAACGACATACCCATTCCCGCCATCCTTGTAGGGCAATCCCTACCCTCAACCTTCCATCCGGCTGAGGCGATTCTCTCCTGCGCCCCGATTTGCGTGCTCCCCAGCGTCCACTAGGCTTAGTCCACAGCAGTCATCAATAACAAAGGTGTGGGTATGAGCCAGGTCGATTCAAGCGCAGGGGCCAATGACATTCTGGTCAGCTTTCGTGGAGTGCAAAAGAGCTACGACGGCGAGAACCTGATCGTCAAAGACCTCAACCTGGACATTCGCAAAGGCGAGTTCCTCACGTTGCTCGGGCCATCCGGTTCCGGCAAAACCACCAGCCTGATGATGCTCGCCGGTTTCGAAACCCCGACCGCCGGTGAAATCCTCCTGGCCGGGCGCGCCATCAACAACGTTCCGCCGCACAAGCGCGACATCGGCATGGTGTTCCAGAACTATGCATTGTTCCCGCACATGACCGTCGCCGAGAACCTCGCGTTCCCGCTGACCGTGCGCGGCTTGAACAAGAGCGATGTCAGCGACCGGGTCAAACGTGTCCTGAGCATGGTTCAGCTCGAGACCTTCGCCCAGCGTTATCCGGCGCAACTGTCCGGTGGTCAGCAACAGCGTGTGGCCCTGGCCCGTGCACTGGTGTTCGAGCCGCAACTGGTACTGATGGACGAACCCCTCGGCGCACTCGACAAACAACTGCGCGAACACATGCAGATGGAGATCAAGCATCTGCACCAGCGCCTCGGCGTGACCGTGGTCTACGTGACCCACGACCAGGGCGAAGCCCTGACCATGTCCGACCGCGTGGCGGTGTTCCATCAGGGCGAAATCCAGCAGATCGCCCCTCCACGCAGCCTCTACGAAGAACCGAAAAACACCTTCGTCGCCAACTTCATCGGCGAGAACAACCGTCTCAACGGCCGCCTGCACAGCCAGACCGGCGATCGTTGCATCGTCGAACTCGGTCGCGGTGAAAAGGTTGAAGCGCTGGCGGTCAATGTCGGCAAGACCGGCGAACCCGTCACGCTGTCGATTCGTCCGGAACGCGTGAGCCTCAATGGTTCGAGCGAGTCCTGTGTCAACCGCTTCTCAGGGAGGGTGGCGGAATTCATCTATCTGGGCGACCACGTCCGGGTTCGCCTGGAAGTCTGCGGCAAGACCGACTTCTTCGTGAAACAACCGATTGCCGAGCTCGATCCCGGGCTTGCTGTCGGCGACGTGGTACCGCTTGGCTGGGAGGTCGAACACGTTCGCGCGCTCGACCCACTTCTAGAGGCGAACTGATCGCCCCCTGCTTCAACCAACCCTGCACGTGGAGAGAACAATAAATGTTGAGATCCCTGAAATTCACCGCCCTGGTCATGGGCATGATCGGTGCGGCACACGCGATGGCGGCGGGCCCGGACCTGACCGTGGTGTCCTTTGGCGGGGCGAACAAGGCCGCGCAGGTCAAAGCCTTCTACGCACCGTGGGAAGCGGCGGGTAACGGCAAGATCGTAGCGGGCGAGTACAACGGCGAGATGGCCAAGGTCAAAGCCATGGTCGACACCAAGAGCGTGTCCTGGGACCTGGTGGAAGTTGAGTCGCCAGAACTGTCCCGCGGTTGCGACGAAGACATGTTCGAGCAACTCGACCCGGCGCTGTTCGGCAAGACCGAAGACTACGTCAAAGGCGCTATCCAGCCTTGCGGCGTAGGTTTCTTCGTGTGGTCGACCGTGTTGGCCTACAACGCCGACAAGCTGGCCTCCGCACCCACCAGTTGGGTGGATTTCTGGGACACCAAGAAATTCCCGGGCAAGCGCGGCCTGCGTAAAGGCGCCAAGTACACCCTGGAATTCGCACTGATGGCCGACGGCGTTGCGCCGAAAGATGTCTACAAAGTGCTGGCCGGCAAAGACGGTCAGGACCGCGCGTTCAAGAAGCTCGATGAGCTGAAACCAAACATCCAGTGGTGGGAAGCCGGTGCACAACCGCCGCAATACCTCGCTTCCGGTGACGTGGTCATGAGCTCGGCCTACAACGGCCGGATCGCTGCCGTGCAGAAAGAAAGCAACCTGAAAGTCGTGTGGAACGGCGGTATCTACGACTTCGACGCATGGGCTATTCCAAAAGGCCTGGACAAGGCACGTGCTGAAGCGGCGAAGAAATTCATCGCGTACTCGGTGGCGCCACAGCAGCAGAAGACCTACTCGGAAAACATCGCCTACGGCCCGGCCAACACCCAGGCCGTACCGCTGTTGTCCAAGGACGTCCTGAAAGACATGCCGACCACCCCGGAAAACATCGCCAACCAAGTGCAGATCGACGTCAGCTTCTGGGCTGACAACGGCGAGCAACTGGAGCAGCGCTTCAATTCCTGGGCTGCGAAATAAGACCACCCCGTGGGCTTATCGACTCCCGTAGGAGCGAGGCTCGCCCGCGAAGACGTCAGCACATTCAACATCAATGTTGACTGACACGCTGCCTTCGCGAGCAAGCTTCGCTCCTACGGGGGGGATGTGTAGTTATCAAGAACAGAGGCGGCCTCGCGGTCAATGGATGCCGCCTCTGTAACGATCAAAGATTTCCGGAGTACGCCATGGCCACCGCCATTCCCCTGAACGCGGGCACTGACCCCACCTTGAAGCAGCGGCTCAAGCACGCCGAGCGGATCAACCGCTGGAAGGCCCAGGCCTTGATCGCGCCATTGGTGCTGTTTCTGTTGCTGGTGTTCCTGGTGCCCATCGTGGCGCTGCTCTACAAAAGCGTTGGTAACCCGGAAGTGGTCGGCGGCATGCCGCGCACCGTGGCGGCCATCGCCAGCTGGGACGGCCGTGGCCTGCCCGCTGAACCGGTTTACAAAGCGGCCAGCGAAGACCTCGCTGAAGCGCGCAAGAATCAGACCTTGGGCGACCTGTCCAAGCGCTTGAACATGGAATTGGCCGGCTATCGCAGCCTGCTGACCAAAACCGCCCGCGCCTTGCCGTTCGCTACCGAACCGGCTTCTTATAAAGACGCGCTGGAAGGGCTCGACGAGCGTTGGGGCGACCCGGCCTACTGGCAAGCGGTGCGCCGCAACACCAGCAACATCACGCCGTACTACTTGCTGGCAGCGGTCGATCACCGCATCGACGACCTCGGCGAAATCGCCCCGGCCACGCCCGATCAGGCGATTTACCTCGACATCTTCGCCCGCACCTTCTGGATGGGCCTGATCATCACCGCCATTTGCCTGGTGCTCGCCTATCCGTTGGCTTACCTGCTGGCGAATCTGCCGTCGCGTCAAAGCAACCTGCTGATGATCCTGGTGCTGCTGCCGTTCTGGACCTCGATTCTGGTGCGCGTTGCCGCGTGGATCGTATTGCTGCAATCGGGCGGGCTGATCAACAGCGGCCTGATGGCCATGGGCATCATCGATAAGCCGCTGGAGCTGGTGTTCAACCGTACCGGGGTTTATATCTCGATGGTGCACATCCTGCTGCCGTTCATGATCCTGCCGATCTACAGCGTGATGAAAGGCATCTCGCCGACCTACATGCGCGCCGCGATTTCCCTCGGCTGCCACCCGTTCGCCAGTTTCTGGCGGGTGTACTTCCCGCAGACCTATGCCGGTGTCGGCGCCGGTTGCCTGTTGGTGTTCATCCTCGCCATCGGCTACTACATCACCCCGGCCTTGCTGGGCAGCCCGAACGATCAGATGGTCAGTTACTTCGTCGCCTTCTACACCAACACCAGCATCAACTGGGGCATGGCGACCGCACTCGGTGGGCTGCTGCTGTTGGCGACCGTGGTGCTTTATCTGATTTACAGCTGGCTGGTGGGCGCCAGTCGCCTGCGCCTGAGCTAAGGGGAGAATCGAAATGCTGAGTCCTTACATGTCGCCCATCGAACGGGTGTGGTTCTACAGCTTGCGGATTCTCTGCGGCTTGATTTTGCTGTTCCTGATTCTGCCGGTGTTGGTGATCATCCCGTTGTCGTTCAACTCGGGCAGTTTCCTGGTGTATCCGCTGCAAGGCTTTTCGCTGCATTGGTATCAGGACTTCTTCGCCTCGGCGGAATGGATGCGTGCACTGAAGAACAGCATCATCGTCGCCCCGGCGGCGACCGTGCTGGCGATGGTGTTCGGTACGCTGGCGGCGATTGGCCTGACTCGGGGCGACTTCCCGGGCAAGGCGCTGGTGATGGCGTTGGTGATTTCGCCGATGGTTGTGCCGGTGGTGATCATCGGTGTCGCGAGTTACCTGTTCTTTGCACCGCTGGGCCTGGGCAACAGCTTCTTCTCGTTGATCGTGGTGCACGCGGTGTTGGGTGTGCCGTTTGTGATCATCACGGTGTCGGCAACGTTGCAGGGGTTTAACCACAACCTGGTGCGCGCCGCTGCCAGCCTCGGTGCTTCGCCGCTGACCGCGTTCCGCCGCGTGACCTTGCCGCTGATTGCGCCAGGTGTGATCTCCGGTGCGCTGTTTGCCTTCGCGACCTCGTTCGATGAAGTGGTGGTGACGTTGTTCCTCGCCGGTCCCGAGCAAGCGACCTTGCCACGGCAGATGTTCAGCGGTATCCGCGAAAACCTCAGCCCGACGATTGCCGCCGCGGCAACGCTGCTGATCGCCTTCTCGGTGATCCTGCTGCTGACCCTGGAATGGCTGCGTGGCCGCAGCGAAAAACTGCGCACCGCCCAGGTCTGATCAGCTTTTGATTTTGTAGGAGCGAAGCTTGCTCGCGAAGAGGCCAGAACAGTCAGCATCGATGTTGACTGAGATGGCCCCTTCGCGAGCAAGCTTCGCTCCTACATTAGATTTGTGTTGTTCCCATGTTCGGTCATTCACGCGCTGAATAGCAGACAAACCCCAATCCCCAGCTACTATTGTGCCCAGCTCCCCTATCTATAAGAGGCTGCGCACGATGAGTCTTTCCTCTTTCAAAATCGCACACAAACTGATCACCGGCGCAGCTGCCATCGAGCAACTGTCCGCCGAGCTCACGCGCCTGGACATCGACAACCCGCTGATCGTCACCGACGCCGCGCTGGTCAAATCCGGCACGGTGGAGCTGGCGCTCGCGCAGTTGGGGGACCGTAGCTACGAGATTTTCGACCGTGTACTGCCAGACCCGGAAATCGCCATCGTCGAAGACTGCATGCGTGTTTACCGCGAAGGCGGGCACGACGGGCTGATCGGCCTGGGCGGCGGCAGCGCGATCGACATCGCCAAAAGTGTTGCAGCGTATGCCGGTTATCACGGCGCGCTGGAGGATCTGTTCGGCATCGACCAGGTGCCGCGCAAGGGCCCGCCGCTGATCGCCATCCCGACGACCGCCGGCACCGGCTCGGAAGTGACCAACGTCGCGATCCTCTCCGACAAGGTCGCGCAGCTGAAAAAGGGCATCATCAGCGACTATCTGTTGCCGGACGTGGCGCTGGTCAGCCCGCAAATGACCCTGACCTGCCCGCGCAGTGTCACCGCCGCCAGTGGCGTCGATGCGCTGGTGCACGCCATCGAATCCTATTTGTCCCTCAATGCTTCAGCGATCACCGACGCGCTGGCCATCGGCGCGATCAAGTTGATCACCCAGGCGTTACCCAAGGCCTACGCCAACCCCTCCAATCTGCAGGCGCGTGAAGACATGGCCACCGCCAGCCTGATGGCCGGCATGGCGTTCGGCAATGCCGGGGTCGGCGCGGTGCATGCGCTGGCGTATCCGCTGGGCGGACGTTTCAACATCGCCCACGGCGTCAGCAACGCCTTGTTGCTGCCGTACGTCATGACCTGGAACAAGATGGCCTGCGTCGAGCGCATGCAGGATATTGCCGAAGCCATGGGCGTGAAGACCGCTCATCTGAGCGCCAATGACGCTGCGGACAAGGCCGTCGAGGCGATGACTGCGTTGTGCGCAGCGGTAGAAATCCCGTCGGGCCTGCGCAGTTTCGGTGTTCCAGAGGATGCGATTCCGGCCTTGGCCCTGGAAGCCGCGGGTATCGAGCGGCTGATGCGCAACAATCCACGCAAATTGAGTGCGATTGATATCGAGAAGATCTACCGCGCGGCCTACTGATCATCGTCCTTACGGTGCGCGCGTCAAAGCATGAGGTATACAATGCGCGCCATCGTGATTCTGCTCAGAAAAGGTGCGTCATGCAGCCCTTCGTAATTGCTCCGTCGATTCTCTCCGCCGACTTCGCCCGCCTGGGTGAAGAAGTGGACAACGTTCTGGCCGCCGGCGCCGACTTCGTGCACTTCGATGTCATGGACAACCACTACGTGCCGAACCTGACCATCGGCCCGATGGTCTGTGCCGCGCTGCGCAAGTACGGCGTAACCGCGCCGATCGACGCGCACCTGATGGTCAGCCCGGTTGACCGCATCGTTGGCGACTTCATCGAGGCCGGCGCGACGTACATCACCTTCCACCCGGAAGCCACGCAGCACGTCGACCGTTCCCTGCAACTGATCCGCGAAGGCGGCTGCAAGTCGGGCCTGGTGTTCAACCCGGCGACCCCGCTGGACGTACTCAAGTACGTGATGGACAAGGTCGACATGATCCTGCTGATGAGCGTCAACCCAGGCTTCGGCGGGCAGAAGTTCATCCCCGGCACCCTCGACAAGCTGCGTGAAGCACGCGCATTGATCGATGCGTCGGGCCGTGACATCCGCCTGGAAATCGACGGCGGCGTGAACGTGAACAACATTCGTGAAATCGCGGCGGCTGGCGCCGATACCTTCGTGGCCGGCTCGGCGATCTTCAACGCGCCGAACTACCAGGAAGTCATCGAGAAGATGCGTTCCGAACTGGCGCTGGCCCGTCCATGAGTGGCTTTGAGCAGCTGTTCCCGGGGCGTCTGCCACGGCTGGTGATGTTCGATCTGGACGGCACGCTGGTCGATTCGGTCCCTGACCTCGCCGCGGCGGTGGATAACATGCTGCTCAAACTCGGGCGCCAGCCTGTCGGCATCGAATCGGTGCGTGACTGGGTCGGCAACGGCGTGCACATGCTGGTGCGCCGGGCCCTGGCCAATCACATCGACGCCGAAGGTGTCGATGATGTCGAGGCTGAACATGCCCTGGAGTTGTTCAACGGCTTTTACGAGGACGGTCACGACCTGACGGTGGTTTACCCCGGCGTGCGTGACACCCTCAAGTGGCTGAACAAGCAAGGCGTGGAGATGGCGCTGATCACCAACAAGCCGGAGCGCTTCGTCGCGCCGTTGCTGGATCAGATGAAAATCGGCCGCTATTTCAAATGGATCATCGGCGGCGATACCCTGCCGCAGAAGAAACCTGACCCGGCTGCGCTGTTTTTCGTGATGAAAATGGCCAACATCCCGGCGTCGCAATCGCTGTTTGTCGGCGATTCGCGCAGCGATGTGCTGGCGGCGAAAGCGGCGGGGGTCAAATGCGTGGCCCTCAGTTATGGCTATAACCACGGTCGGCCGATTGCCGAAGAGTCGCCGGCGCTGGTCATCGACGACCTGCGCAAGCTAATTCCCGGTTGCCTGGATCCGGCCGCTGAGATAACGTTGGCCGACGCTGTTCAACCCCCTTCTGGAAACGCCATCGTGGTGGTCACCCGCAAACTCTGGATGAAAGTCATCAAGGCCCTGGCCCGCTGGCGTTGGCGCGCCTGACTTGTTCCTGGCCGGTCTACCGGCGCGTTTGCATACCTGACTGTTAGCACCTCAAGCCACGAGGCTACCCCATGATCCGCGAAGAATTCCTGCGTTTGGCCGCTGCCGGCTATAACCGCATCCCGCTTGCCTGCGAAACCCTGGCCGATTTCGACACGCCGCTGTCGATCTACCTGAAACTGGCTGACGAGCCCAATTCCTACCTGCTCGAATCCGTGCAGGGCGGGGAGAAGTGGGGCCGTTACTCGATCATCGGCCTGCCGTGCCGCACCGTGCTGCGGGTTCATGACCATCACATCAGCGTGACCCATGACGGCGTCGAGATCGAAAGCCATGAAGCGCAAGACCCGCTGGCGTTCGTCGAAGAATTCAAAGCCCGTTACAACGTACCGACCATTCCTGGCCTGCCACGCTTCAACGGCGGCCTGGTGGGTTACTTCGGTTACGACTGCGTGCGCTATGTGGAAA
The DNA here is from genome assembly GCF_019956155.1 of Pseudomonas sp. BF-RE-22. Classification (NCBI taxonomy): domain Bacteria; kingdom Pseudomonadati; phylum Pseudomonadota; class Gammaproteobacteria; order Pseudomonadales; family Pseudomonadaceae; genus Pseudomonas; species Pseudomonas sp. BF-RE-22. The sequence continues at coordinate 233,163 of NZ_JAHBDD010000055.1, forward strand.
AGCGTCTGGGCAAGTGCCCGAACCCGGATCCGCTGGGCGTGCCGGACATTCTGCTGATGGTGTCCGATGCGGTGGTGGTGTTCGACAACCTCGCCGGCAAAATGCACGCAATTGTCCTGGCCGACCCGTCGCAGGACGATGCCTTCGAGCAAGGTCAGGCGCGCCTGCAAGAGCTGCTGGAAAAACTCCGTCAGCCAATCACCCCGCGCCGAGGCCTGGACTTCAGCAAGCAACAATCGGCTGACCCGGTGTTCCGCTCCAGTTTCACCCAGGACGATTACGAAAAAGCCGTCGACACCATCAAGGAATACATCCTGGCCGGTGACTGCATGCAGGTCGTGCCGTCCCAGCGCATGTCGATCGACTTCAAGGCGGCACCGATTGATCTGTATCGGGCGCTGCGTTGCTTCAACCCGACGCCGTATATGTACTTCTTCAACTTCGGCGACTTCCACGTCGTCGGCAGTTCACCGGAAGTGCTGGTGCGGGTCGAAGACAATCTGATCACCGTTCGCCCGATTGCCGGCACCCGTCCGCGTGGGGCCAACGAAGAGGCAGACCTGGCGCTGGAGAAAGACCTGCTCTCCGACCACAAGGAAATCGCCGAACACCTGATGCTGATCGACCTGGGTCGTAACGACACCGGTCGCGTATCGGAAATCGGCTCGGTGAAGCTCACCGAGAAAATGGTTATCGAGCGTTACTCCAACGTGATGCACATTGTTTCCAACGTCACCGGGCAACTGAAAGCCGGGCTGACGGCGATGGACGCATTGCGGGCGATCCTGCCGGCGGGCACCTTGTCCGGCGCACCGAAGATTCGCGCGATGGAAATCATCGACGAACTGGAGCCGGTCAAGCGTGGCGTCTATGGCGGCGCGGTCGGTTACTTTGCCTGGAACGGCAACATGGACACGGCGATTGCGATCCGCACCGCCGTGATCAAGAACGGCGAACTGCACGTGCAGGCCGGTGGCGGCATCGTTGCCGACTCGGTGCCGGCGCTGGAATGGGAAGAAACCCTGAACAAGCGTCGTGCCATGTTCCGCGCAGTCGCCCTGGCTGAACAAACCCCGGAAAGCTGACCGATGAACGTGACCCGTATGCCATGTCGCTTTGGCTGACAAAGCGCTGCGGGTCGCTCATTCGAAGGCAGCCTTTATAGTCCGTGAATTCAAGAGGTTCTCAAGCCATGTTGCTGATGATCGATAACTACGACTCTTTTACCTACAACGTTGTGCAATACCTCGGTGAGCTCGGCTCCCAGGTCAAAGTCGTGCGCAACGATGAACTGACCGTTGCCGAAATCGAAGCCCTCAACCCTGAGCGCATCGTTGTGTCGCCCGGTCCTTGCACGCCGACTGAAGCGGGCGTCTCGATTGACGTCATCAAGCATTTCGCCGGCAAACTGCCGATTCTCGGCGTGTGCCTGGGTCATCAATCCATCGGCCAGGCCTTCGGCGGCGATGTGGTTCGTGCCCGCCAGGTGATGCACGGCAAGACCAGCCCGGTGTTCCACGAAGACAAAGGTGTCTTCGAAGGCCTGAACCATCCGCTGACCGTCACGCGTTATCACTCGCTGATCGTCAAGCGCGAAACCTTGCCGGACTGCCTGGAGCTGACCGCCTGGACTCAGCTTGAAGACGGTTCGGTCGACGAGATCATGGGCCTGCGCCACAAGACGCTGAACATCGAAGGTGTGCAGTTCCACCCTGAGTCTATCCTGACCGAGCAGGGCCACGAGCTGTTCGCCAACTTCCTCAAACAAACCGGCGGCACGCGCTAAGGACTTCCCATGAATATCAAGACAGCCCTCAGCCGTATCGTCGATCAACTCGACCTCAGCACCGATGAAATGCGCGATGTGATGCGCGAGATCATGACCGGGCAATGCACGGACGCGCAGATCGGCGCGTTCATGATGGCCATGCGCATGAAGAGCGAAAGCATCGACGAGATCGTCGGCGCCGTGTCGGTCATGCGCGAGCTGGCGGACAAGGTCGAACTGAAAACCCTCGACGGCGTGGTTGATGTGGTCGGCACCGGCGGCGATGGGGCGAACATTTTCAACGTCTCGACGGCTTCGTCCTTTGTGGTGGCAGCCGCCGGTTGCACTGTGGCCAAGCACGGTAACCGTGCGGTCTCGGGTAAAAGCGGCAGCGCCGATCTGCTGGAGGCGGCGGGCATCTATCTGAACCTGACGCCGGTTCAGGTAGCGCGTTGCATCGACAACGTCGGCATCGGTTTCATGTTTGCCCAGACTCATCACAAAGCCATGAAATACGCCGCCGGCCCGCGCAAGGATCTTGGTCTGCGTACCCTGTTCAATATGCTCGGCCCGCTTACGAATCCGGCCGGCGTGAAACATCAGGTGGTGGGCGTGTTCAGCCAGGCGCTGTGCCGGCCATTGGCCGAAGTCTTGCAACGTCTGGGCAGCAAGCATGTGCTGGTGGTGAACTCGAAAGACGGCCTGGACGAATTCAGTCTGGCTGCGCCGACCTACGTGGCGGAATTGAAGAATGACCAGATCACCGAGTATTGGGTCGAGCCGGAAGATTTGGGCATGAAGAGCCAGAGCCTGCACGGCCTGGCGGTGGAAAGCCCGGCCGCTTCGCTTGAGCTGATTCGCGATGCCCTGGGCAAGCGCAAGACCGAGAGCGGTCAGAAAGCTGCCGAGATGATCGTGCTCAATGCCGGTGCTGCACTCTATGCCGCCGACCTGGCGACCAGTTTGAAAGAAGGCGTTGCCCTGGCGCACGATGCGCTGCACACAGGCCTCGCTCGGGAAAAACTTGAGGAGTTGGGTGCATTTACCGCGGTATTCAAAGTGGAGAATGAGGGATGAGTGTACCGACGGTTCTGGAAAACATTCTGGCGCGCAAAGTCCAGGAAGTCGCCGAGCGTAGCGCTCGTGTGAGCCTGGCCGAGCTGGAAAGTCTGGCCAAGGCGGCCGATGCACCCCGTGGTTTTGCCAAGGCATTGCTGGCGCAGGCCAAGCTGAAGCAGCCAGCGGTCATTGCTGAAATCAAGAAAGCTTCGCCGAGCAAAGGCGTGATTCGCGAGAACTTCGTTCCTGCCGATATCGCCAGGAGCTACGAGAAGGGCGGCGCGACCTGCCTGTCGGTGCTCACCGATATCGATTATTTCCAGGGCGCAGATGCATATCTGCAACAGGCCCGGGCGGCGTGCAAATTGCCGGTGATCCGCAAGGATTTCATGATCGACCCGTATCAGATCGTCGAAGCCCGTGCATTGGGCGCCGACTGCGTGCTGTTGATCGTCTCCGCGCTGGACGACGTGAAAATGGCCGAGCTGGCGGCGGTGGCAAAAAGCGTTGGCCTCGACGTGCTGGTGGAAGTCCATGACGGCGACGAACTGGAGCGGGCCTTGAAAACCCTCGACACACCGCTGGTCGGCGTGAACAACCGCAACCTGCACACCTTTGACGTCAGTCTGGAAACCACGCTGGATTTGTTGCCGCGGATTCCGCGTGACCGTTTGGTGATCACTGAAAGCGGCATCCTCAATCGGGCCGATGTCGAGCTGATGGAAATCAGCGACGTGTATGCGTTCCTGGTCGGCGAAGCGTTCATGCGCGCCGAAAGCCCGGGCACCGAGCTTCAGCGCCTGTTCTTCCCGGAGCGTGGCGTACCCGTCAGCGGTTCTACACTCGACTGATTACTGGCAGATCGAGTCGACCCCATCGCCGGCAAGCCGGTCTCGCTCCCACAAGGGATCTGCTAACACCATAGATCCAATGTGGGAGCGAGACCGGCTTGCCGGCGATGGCGGCATAAGACACACCACAGACTTCAAGTCTTACGGAGCCCCTTATGACTTCGCCCCTCTCCTTGACCATCGAGGCCGGCCTGCAAGCCGAACAGAATTTGTTGGCGTCGGTCTGTGCAGGCGATTCAGAGTTCGGCCTGCTGTTCTGGCAGCCCAATGACCGCGCACTGGTCATGCCACGCCGCTTGAATCGCCTGCCCGGTTTCGATGCCGCTTGTGAAGTATCGGCGGCAGCCGGCTGGCCAGTCCTTTTGCGTGAAACCGGCGGCGAGCCCGTGCCGCAATCGGCCTCGACCATCAACATCGCTTTGGTCTACGCGCCACCGCGTAGCGAGGGCGACCAGAACCGCATCGAAACCGCCTATCGCAGGCTCTGCGATCCGATCTGTCAGTTGCTGGATGAACTGGGCGGCGTTTCGTCCCTGGGCGAAATCGACGGCGCATTTTGCGATGGCCGTTTCAACGTCAATCTCGACGGTCGCAAGATGGTCGGCACCGCCCAGCGCTGGCGCCAGAGCAAGGGCGGCACGCGCCCGGTCGGGTTGGTGCACGGTGCGTTGTTGCTGGATAACGAGCGTGAATCAATGGTCGCGGCGGTCAATCGCTTCAATGAAGCGTGCGGCCTGGAGCAACGGGTCCGTGCCGAAAGCCACATCGCGCTCCATGAGAAGTTCGCCGCACCTGACGCATTGGCACGGCTCGATGCACTCTATCGCCAGTTGCTGGCAGACATGTTCAAGGCTTAGCGCGTCCCGAAGACCACCATGGTCTTGCCTTTGACGTCCACCAGGTTGCGTTCTTCCAGATCTTTAAGAACGCGACCGACCATCTCCCGGGAACACCCGACAATCCGCCCGATTTCCTGACGGGTCACCTTGATCTGCATGCCATCGGGGTGAGTCATCGCATCGGGCTGTTTGCACAACTCCAGCAGGCAACGGGCAACGCGGCCTGTCACGTCGAAGAATGCGAGGTCACCGACCTTGCGCGTGGTGTTGCGCAGGCGTTGTGCGATTTGTCCGCTAAGTACGTAAAGAATGTCCGGGTCTTGCTGGGACAGCTCGCGGAATTTGGCGTAGCTGATTTCCGCGACTTCGCACTCGATCTTGGCGCGCACCCAGGCGCTGCGTTCCTGTTCCAGGCCGGCCTGTTCAAACAGACCCAACTCGCCGAAGAAGTCTCCGGAGTTCAGGTAGGCAATGATCATTTCACGGCCGTCGTCATCCTCGATCAGGATGGTGACCGAGCCTTTGATGATGAAGAACAGCGTCTCCGAGCGGTCGCCGGCGCAAATGATATTGCTCTTGGCCGCATAGCGACGGCGCTGGCAATGCATCAACAGTTTGTCGAGGTTCTTGATCTTGGGTGTAGGGGCAATAGCAACCATGGTTGTATCCCGGAAAGACTGCACGGTGTGTTTGGTTTTTTTATGAGGCACTGAGGTTGCTACAAAGCTGGCAATGCGCCAGCGAATTGGCGCCAGCTTAACAGACACTTCCTGCAATATTCGAGATTTTACCTACAAAGCAAAAGGTTCTGTCCTAGGACGGCGAGCGCTGTCAATCCAGGGCCCTGTGCTAAGCTGGCGACCCTTTTTTATACAGTGGAGTCTTGGCGATGAAGGCACGCATCCAATGGGCTGGCGAAGCCATGTTCCTCGGCGAATCCGGCAGCGGTCATGTCGTGGTCATGGACGGTCCGCCCGATGCCGGTGGTCGTAACCTGGGTGTCCGGCCGATGGAAATGCTCCTGCTGGGTGTCGGCGGTTGCAGCAATTTCGACGTGGTCAGCATTCTCAAGAAGTCCCGTCAGGCCGTCGAAAGCTGCGAAGCCTTCCTCGAAGCCGAGCGCGCGACCGAGGACCCGAAGGTCTTCACCAAGATCCACATGCACTTCGTGGTCAAGGGCCGCGGGCTGAAAGAAGCCCAGGTCAAGCGCGCCATCGAGCTGTCTGCCGAGAAGTATTGCTCGGCCTCGATCATGCTCGGCGCGGCGGGTGTCGCGATTACCCACGACTACGAAATCATCGAACTCGGTTGATTCGACATTCAACTATCATAAAAGCGGTGCAGACTCTGGCGATCCCAAGCTGACGTCTGCATAATGCGCCACTTTTTTCAGGGTAGTGGTCCGTCAACCGACAGACCGCTCGCCCGAACAGACAACCAAAATCGCCATCGCGAAGAGGTGTTAACCGTCCTACGCAGGTGCGTCGTACGCATCTGACGGGCATGCTTGATCACGCGGCCCGGGCCGCAATACATAGAGAGTTTTTAACGGTGAAAAGCAAACTCAAGCTCCACGGGTTCAATAACCTGACAAAGACCTTGAGCTTCAACATCTATGACATCTGCTACGCGGAAACCCCGCAAGACCAGCAGGCTTACGTCGAGTACATCAATGAAGAGTACAACGCGAAACGCCTGACGCAGATCCTCACGGAAGTTGTCGATATCATTGGTGCCAACATCCTGAACATTGCCAGTCAGGACTACGACCCACAAGGCGCCAGCGTCACGATTCTGATCTCTGAAGAGCCGGTGACCCCGACCGACAGCCAGATCGAAGAGTCTCCGGGCCCGTTGCCCGAAATCATCCTGGCCCACCTCGACAAGAGCCACATCACGGTGCACACCTACCCGGAAATCCATCCGGACGACGGTATTGCGACCTTCCGTGTGGACATTGACGTGTCGACCTGTGGCGTCATTTCACCGCTTAAAGCGCTCAACTTCCTGATTCACCAGTTCGATTCGGACATCGTGACCGTGGATTACCGTGTGCGCGGTTTCACCCGTGACGTCGAAGGCAACAAGCACTTCATCGATCACGAGATCAACTCGATCCAGAACTACCTGTCCGAAGACACCCGCGACGCGTACCAGATGACCGACGTGAACGTGTACCAGGAAAACCTGTTCCACACCAAAATGCTGTTGAAGAACTTCGAACTGGATAACTACCTGTTCGGCGACGCGACCAACAACCTGTCCCCTGAGCAACGCGCCCAAGTGACGGATCGTGTGAAACACGAAATGCTCGAAATCTTCTACGCGCGCAACATGCCGACCTAAGATTCTCGCGAGCACAAAAAAAGGCGACTCCCTCACGGCAGTCGCCTTTTTTATTGCCGCAGATCCCATGTAGGAGCGAGGCTTGCCCGCGAAGAGGCCCTAACGAACAACACAATCGTCAGATTCTGTAGGTACTCTTGGTCATCACCTTGGCCATCAAGCTCATCCCGAACTTCACCGGCGCCGGAAAACGAAAGCCCCCAGCCTCCAGCGCACTTTCGGCATGTTGCTCTTCATCAACACGCATCTGCTCAAGAATCGCCCGGGACTTTTCGTCCTCGGCCGGCAGTTGCTCAAGGTGTTCGTTCAAGTGCTTGCACACCTGATGCTCGGTAGCCGCAACGAAACCCAGGCTGACCTTGTCGCTGATCAAGCCGGCCACCGCGCCAATCCCGAATGACATGCCGTAGAACAGCGGGTTGAGAATGCTGGTATGGCTGCCCAACTGCTTGATGCGTTGCTCGCACCAGACCAGATGGTCGATCTCTTCTTCAGCAGCATGTTCCATGGCGGCGCGCACCTGCGGCAACTTGGCGGTCAGGGCCTGCCCTTGATACAGCGCCTGGGCGCAGACTTCGCCGGTATGGTTGATGCGCATCAGGCCGGCGACGTGCCGGGTGTCTTCGTCGCTCATTTGCGTTTCCGGCTGCACGATCGCAGGGGACGGACGGTACGGCTGGCCGCTGAAGGGCAGCAGGGTACGCATCGCGGCATCGGCTTGCAGCAGAAGACGGTCAATGGGCGAGTAGTGACGTTGGGTAGTCATGCTGATCTCCGGGAGGAATCTCGGCGGCCAGTTTAACCCAATCGGCCGGGGAAGGTTTGCGCTGGGTCATTAGTGGTGGGATGACACTAACCCCGTAGGAGCGAGGCTTGCCCGCGAAGAACGATAACGCGATGTATCTGAAAGACCTCATCGCCTTGTTCGCGGGCAAGCCTCGCTCCTACAGTAATGCGGTATGGATCAACCCGGCGGCCAGTGCATCTGACGCTGACCCAGCACATGCATATGAATGTGGTAGACAGTTTGCCCACCTTCTTCATTGCAGTTCATGACAACGCGAAAACCTTTTTCGCAGCCCAGTTCCAGTGCCAGGCGCTGGGCAGTGAACAGAATATGCCCGGCCAATGCCTTGTCGTCCTCGGTGAGGTCGTTCAAGGTGCGCACCGGTTTCTTCGGGATCACCAGAAAATGCACCGGTGCCTGCGGGGCGATGTCGTGGAAGGCCAGTACCTGGTCGTCCTCGTAAATGATCTTCGCCGGGATTTCCCGGTTGATGATCTTGGTGAACAGAGTATCCACAGCTGTTTTCTCCGTTGTTTGGGCTGGCCTGAGTGTACTCATGGGTGATCCCCGAGCCCAGCCTTTTGCCTTGAGGCCAGGTCAGCGCGGGCAATAGGCCTTGTTGACCATGCCTGTGATGGTCCTGATCAGCCAGCGTGAGCCGAGCCGTGGCAGGAAAGCGAACCAGCGGTTCAGCCGGCCCGGAATAATAATGGCGCGATTCTTATCCAGAGCCCGCACGGTATAGAGCGCGACTTCCTCGGGACTCATCAGCAGTTTGCTGTCGACCAGTTTGTCGCTGTTCAGTTGTGCGGTGCGGAAAAACGCGGTGCGGGTCGGGCCGGGGCAGAGTACGGAAACCTTGACTGCGCATTTCTTCAGCTCGACGCGCAGCCCTTCGGAAAAGTGCAGTACATAGGCTTTGCTGGCGTAGTAAGTGCTCATCCACGGGCCGGGATGGAACGCTGCAACCGAGGCGACGTTCAAGATCTGCCCACCGCCCTGCAAGGCCATGCTGTTGCCGATGGCATGGCACAGGCGAGTGAGGGCCAGAATGTTCACCTCGATCAGGTCTTGTTCGGTCATCCAGTCCTGCGCCAGAAACGGGCCGCAAGTGCCGATACCGGCGCAGTTCACCAGCAAGTCGATCTGCCGGTCGCCTTCTTCCAGTTCCAGCAGAAACCCGGACAGGCGCAGCGGCTCGCCGAGGTCGCAGGCGCGGAACAACACCTCCACGCCAAAACGTTGGGTCAGTTCAATTGCAATACTTTCCAGCTGATCACGCTGTCGGGCCACCAGAATCAGGCTGCGGCCACGGCGGGCCAGCGCTTCGGCCATCGCCAGGCCGATGCCGCTGGAAGCGCCAGTGATCAGAGCGTAACGGGTCATGCAGTTCTCCATCGCAACAGCTCCGCGCCTGCGACGCAGGTGTCACGGGCGGGGAGCGCTGTTCATTCTTTCGCAGAGTCTACAGGGGCCGGGGCTTATTGGGCTTCCTCGTCTGCGCTATCCGGCACTTCTTCAGCCTCTGCGGCGGGCTCGACTTCCACTTCTTCGGTGGTTAGCGAGCTGCTGTCATAGCTGAGTCCGGCAGCGTTCTCGTACTCTTGCTGGATCGCACTGAAAGCGCCGGCCAATACACCGACAAAGACGATGGCAATGAATACCACCCACAGCGAAGACAACACTTTGACTGCGGTGGTGTTTGGCGGTGGTGGTGGGCCGTAGCGATTGGCGATGGTGTTGCCCGGCACGCACATGAGCACAAACGGAAAGAAGCTGCCTATGAACGGCACTAGATTGAGCAGCCAGAGCCAGCCGGACCAGCCGATGTCGTGCAGGCGCTGAACGCTGATCTGAACGGTGACGACCGCGATGGCGATGCACAGGAGCACCACCACCAGGCCGCCGACAATCAGGCCTGCAGTCGAGTCGCTGGCGATCAGGGCGATGGCGAAAATGGCGACGACCGACCCGACGCCGAGCATGACCAGCGTCGCCACCATGGTCCAGGCCAGATAGCGCAAACGGCCGATTCGCCCTTCGACGCCAAAAGGCTTGAGCGTGCCGAACGGCGGCAGGTTTTCGCCGACCCTGGCCTGAGGTGGTGCGTACGGCGACTCTGGTTCTGCGAACGCGGGTTTACTGCTGGCGGGGGCGTGGTGGTGAGCGTCGGCCAGGTTCAGTTCAATCGAGGGCTCGGCTTCAATGCGGGCTTCGATGCCGGTTTTCGTCAGCGCCTGAAGGTAGGTTTGCGCGTCAGTCTGCGACAGGCCTTGCTTGAGCGTAACAGCCTGTCCGTTGAACAGTCGTTCGACGGCTGCCACTTCGCTTTTGTACAACGCCGCCAGATTGAGTTTGGCGGTGGTGAGGTCGATCCCTGGCAGCAGAGCGCCGTCGAATACGATCTTGAAACGGTTGTCGCTCATTGCGAAGCATCCTTGTCGCGGGTGTTTGAATAGTTAGAGAGTTGCGAGCCCGGAGTGTAAGGCCAGTCGAGGATGACTGGCCAAATTTCCTGCTAACGCGGCCAGCGTTTCGGCAGTTGTGCTGCCAGCTCCAGCGCCTGGCGGTATTCAGCGTCCAGTCGTGCAACCAATTGATCCACGCTCGGTAAATCGTCTATCTCTCCGACGCCCTGGCCGGCGGACCACACGGTTTTCCAGGCCTTGGCTTCATCGCTCAATGGCTTGAGCTTGGAGCCGAAGTTGACCTCGCCTTTGTTTTGCAACGCCGCCATGTCGAAACCGGCCGCTTCCAGGCTTTGGCGCATGAAACTCGCCGGAACACCCGATACCGCCGGAGTATGAATGATGTCTGCCGCTCTGGATGTCAGCAGCATCTCCTTGTAGGCCTCAGGCGCATGGCTTTCGGTGGTGCCGATAAATCGCGTACCGAAGTAGGCCAGATCCGCACCGAGCAATTGTGCCGCGAGTATCTCGTGACCGTGATTGAGGCAGCCGGCCAGCAACAGCGTCTTGTCGAAGAACTGGCGGATTTCGGCAATCAGCGAAAACGGGCTCCAGGTACCCGCGTGTCCACCGGCGCCTGCGGCAACGGCGATCAAGCCATCTACGCCAGCCTCCGCTGCTTTCTCTGCGTGGCGACGAGTCGTTACGTCATGGAATACCAGGCCGCCGTAGCCGTGGACTGCGTCGACCAGTTCTTTAACGGCGCCAAGGCTGGTGATCACGATCGGCACCTTGTGCTCGATGCAGATCTCCAGGTCCGCTTGCAGGCGCGGGTTGCTGTTGTGGACGATCAGGTTCACGGCGTAGGGCGCCGGGTTTTCCATTGTCGCCAACCCTGCTTCGATCTCTTCCAGCCAGGCCTTGAAGCCGCTGCTCTCACGCTGGTTCAGCGCGGGGAAGCTGCCGACCACGCCATTACGGCAGCAGGCGAGTACCAGTTGCGGGTTGGAAATCAGGAACATCGGCGCAGCCACCACGGGCAGACGCAAACGTTGTTCGAGCAAAGCGGGCAGCGACATTGGAAGTACCCCGGTGAGTGGTGCCGATTGAAGTTAGAACGGCCGAACGACGACCAGAATTACGATAGCCAGCAATATCAGAACCGGCACTTCATTGAACCAGCGATAAAAGACATGGCTGCGGGTGTTCTCGCCACGGGCAAATCGTTTCACCTGCGCGCCGCACATGTGGTGGTAGCCGATCAGGATCACCACCAGCGTCAATTTGGCGTGAATCCAGGCACCTTGGCTGAATATGCCCGGGTTCAGCCCAATCAGCGCAATGCCGAATACCAGCGTGGCGATCATCGCCGGGCCCATGATGCCGCGATACAGCTTGCGCTCCATCAGGCTGAAGCGTTCCTTGCTGACGGTGTCTTCGCTTTGGGCGTGATAGACGAACAGGCGCGGCAGGTAAAACAGGCCGGCAAACCAGCAGACCATGCTGATGATATGAAGCGCTTTGAGCCACAGATAAAGCATTTTTGGTTATTCCCAGGTTCACGGTAGCGAAGATAGTAGAGGGTAGAGCGTCCGCACGTCACCTTGACGGTTGTCGCAGGGCGATACGGGCCCTATTATCGACGGCTTTCCAGTGGGTTCGTTGAGGGCAGGTTTATGGTCAAGGTCGGTATCGTCGGCGGCACGGGTTACACCGGTGTCGAACTGCTGCGTCTGTTGGCACAGCATCCGCAGGCAGAAGTGGTAGTGATCACTTCCCGATCCGAGGCCGGTCTGGCCGTGGCTGATATGTATCCGAACCTGCGCGGCCATTACGACGGCCTGGCGTTCAGCGTTCCGGACATCAAGACCCTGGGCGCCTGCGACGTGGTGTTCTTCGCCACGCCTCACGGTGTTGCCCACGCGCTGGCCGGTGAACTGCTGGCGGCCGGAACCAAGGTCATCGACCTGTCCGCGGACTTCCGTCTGCAAGATGCCGATGAGTGGGCCAAGTGGTACGGCCAGCCGCACGGTGCGCCGCAGCTGCTGGAAGAAGCGGTCTACGGCTTGCCGGAAGTCAATCGCGAACAGATCAAGCAGGCTCGCCTGATCGCCGTACCGGGTTGCTATCCAACGGCTACGCAATTGGGTTTCCTGCCATTGCTCGAAGCCGGTCTGGCCGATACCACGCGCTTGATCGCTGACTGCAAATCCGGCGTCAGCGGTGCCGGTCGTGGCGCGGCCGTAGGTTCGCTGTACGCCGAGACGTCGGAAAGCATGAAGGCCTACGCCGTCAAAGGTCACCGTCACTTGCCGGAAATTCGCCAGGGTCTGCGTCGAGCTGCAGGAAAGGATGTCGGCCTGACCTTCGTTCCGCACCTGACGCCGATGATTCGCGGCATTCACTCGACGCTCTACGCGACGGTCGTGGATCGTTCGGTGGATCTGCAGGCGCTGTTTGAAAAGCGCTATGCCAACGAGCCGTTCGTTGATGTGATGCCAGCAGGCAGCCACCCGGAAACCCGCAGCGTGCGCGGCGCCAACGTCTGCCGTATCGCCGTGCATCGTCCTCAGGACGGTGACCTGGTGGTGGTGTTGTCGGTCATCGATAACCTGGTAAAAGGTGCGTCGGGTCAGGCGGTGCAGAACCTGAACATCCTGTTCGGTCTGGATGAGCGTCTGGGCTTGTCGCACGCCGGCATGTTGCCGTAAGGCTTCAGCCCGCTCAGCAAAAAGGCCCGTTGAACGGGCCTTTTTGCGTTTCGAACCGGCAATCGGGTTTATTGATATACCGTAACAATAGTTGACCGCTTTTCTAGGAGAAGCGGATAATGCGCGTCATCACGCATTATGGCGGCGTAACGCCGGGAGATAGTCAGCATGAGCGTCGAATCCTTCACCCCCACGGCTTTGCAATTCACCCACGGTGCCGCGCACAAGGTGAAGAGCCTGGTCGATGAAGAGGGGAATGATCGCTTGAAGCTGCGCGTATTCGTTACGGGCGGCGGTTGTTCAGGTTTTCAGTACGGCTTCACCTTCGATGAAGAAGTGGCCGATGACGACACCATCGTCGAGCGCGAGGGCGTGAGCCTGGTCGTCGATCCGATGAGCTTCCAGTACCTGGCAGGTGCCGAGGTGGATTATCAGGAAGGTCTGGAAGGTTCGCGTTTCGTGATCAAGAACCCGAACGCCAGCACCACGTGTGGCTGCGGCTCTTCGTTCTCGATCTGATCGCGATTCACCGCATTACAAACGCCGCATGGCCTCAGGGCTCTGCGGCGTTTTGCTGTCTGGCGTTCAGGCTGGGTAGATGGCGCCGAGTACGCGCAGGCCGCGAGCGCCGGTGACGCTTGGACGATTGGCCGCGATACCTTCCAGGCAGCAATGAGCGAGCCAGGCGAAGGCCATGGCTTCGACCCAGTCCGGGTCAACGCCATGAGTGGCGGTGCTGCTGACGTTCGCGTTTGGCAGCAGGGCGGCCAGGCGCTTCATCAACGTGGCGTTGTGCGCACCGCCGCCACAGACCAGCAACTCTCGGGTATCCGCTTGGGCGCTTTGCAATGATTCGACGATGGTCAGTGCGGTCAGCTCAAGCAGCGTTGCTTGCACGTCTTCGGCGGCGAAGGTCGGCAATTGCGAAAGATGCTGTGTCAGCCATGGCAGATTGAACACTTCACGGCCGGTGCTCTTCGGGCCTTTGGTCACGAAGAACGGATCACTGAGTAGCGCTTTCAACAGAACAGATTCGACTTGGCCGCTGGCTGCCCATTGGCCGTCACGATCAAAGTTTTCGCCGCGTTGCTGATGAATCCACGCGTCCAGCAGTACGTTCCCGGGGCCGCAGTCGAAACCGGCTACGGGTTGGCCGGGTTTGATCAGGCTGAGGTTGCTGAAGCCGCCGACGTTCAATACCGCGCGGTTGCCCGCTTGCTCTTCAAACAGCGCTTCGTGAAATGCTGGAACCAGTGGTGCGCCTTGCCCGCCGGCCGCAACGTCGCGACTGCGGAAGTCACTGACCACGGTGATGCCGGTCAATTCGGTCAGCAGGGCAGGGTTGCCGATCTGTACCGTGAAGCCGCGTGCCGGTTCGTGGCGAATGGTCTGGCCATGGCTGCCAATCGCGCGGATGTCTTCGGGTTTCAGGTTTTGTTGGTCAAGAAGGGTGCGAATGCCCTGCGCCGCCAGAGTCACCCAGTTTTGCTGGGCGATGGCGGAGCGGGCAATCTCGTCCGGGCCGCTGGCGCACAAGCCAAGCAGCTCGGTGCGCAGGGAATCAGGCATGGGAATGTAGTGCGTGGCGACCAGTCTGATCGCCGGGTTCAACTCAACCAGCGCGATGTCCAGGCCATCGAGACTGGTTCCGGACATCACACCTATATAGAGCGTCATGGCTTAGCGCTTGCTCGAAGCCAGTTGGGTGGATTTCTCTTGGTCCATACGCGCCATCAGAGGCTGACTCTGCGCGAGGAAACGTGCCCGTTCTGCTTTGGAAATTGGATCGGCCATCGCCACTTTTTGGCCCAGCGGATCGACGTGCACACCATTGACCTGGAACTCGTAGTGCAGATGCGGTCCGGTGGACAGGCCGGTAGTGCCGATATAGCCAATCACTTGACCCTGCTTGACGGAGCTGCCGGTCTGGACACCTTTCGCAAAGCCCTGCATATGGCCGTACAGCGTGCGATAAGTGTTGCCGTGCTGGATGATCACGGTATTGCCATAACCGCCGCGACGGCCGGCCAACAACACCTTGCCGTCACCGGCCGCCTTGATTGGCGTGCCGCGCGGAGCTGCGTAGTCGACGCCTTTGTGAGCGCGGATCTTGTTCAGGATCGGGTGTTTGCGGCCCATGGAGAATTTCGAGCTGATGCGGGCAAAGTCTACCGGGGTGCGGATAAACGCCTTGCGCATGCTGTTGCCGTCAGCAGTGTAGTAGCTGCTGTTGCCTTGTTTGTTGGTGTAACGCACGGCGGTGTAGGTCTTGCCGCGGTTGGTGAAGCGTGCGGAAAGGATCGGGCCATTGCCGACAGCCTTGCCGTTGACGACTTTCTGTTCGTAGATCACGTCGAACTCGTCACCCTGGCGAATATCCTGGGCGAAGTCGACGTCATAGCCAAACACGCTGGCCATGTCCATGGTCAGGCTGTGGGACAGGCCAGCGCGTGCGGCGGACTGCGACAACGAGCTGTTGATCACGCCGTGAACGTAGGCGGAGCGCACGGTAGGCTTGGCGGTGATGCGGTTGAACACATAACCCTTGTCATTCTTGGTCAGGGTGATGCTTTCGAGGTCGCTGACCTTGCTGTGCAGGTTGGTCAGCTGGCCTTCGGGGTTCAGTTCGAATTCGAGTTTCTGGCCATGTTTGAGTTGGCTGAATTGCTTGGCCTGCTTGTCGCTGGCCAATACTTCATGCACCGAAGTGGCCGGAAGGCCGACTTTCTCGAACAGCGTGGAGAGCGTATCGCCTTTGGCGACGATCACTTCCCTGTGATTGGGGCCCTTCTTTTCTTCGACAACCGGCGCGGGTTTGGCCTGGGCAGTTTCCTGGGACTCTTCGGAGCTGTCTTCGATCTGCGCAAAAGGGGAAGTTGCCGGCTCATTTGTGGCTTGGGCGACGTCGGCAGCGTCTTGATCTTGTGTCAGTTGTTCAGCAGGGCTTTCCAGTTCAAGACTCAGGGTCGTCTTTTTGGCTTCTACATCACTGGAAGGAAATACCAGAAGCGCCAGGCTCAGAAGGGCGGCGATACCACTTGCTGCGAGCAGGTGGGTCTTCGGGTAAAGCGGAGGCGCTTTAGACGATTCTTTGGTCATAGGTAATTTTGACTTTGAAAAAGATGAATTGGAAAAGATGAATGACATGATGAAGATGAAATAACTGTATAAAATATAACCAAATCATCTCTGAAGCAAGTCCGTGGTCACTCTGCCAGCGGATTGGCGTCATTGCGCCGGCCAAACTTTGTATTTGACGCGTGATCTTGTATGGTTGGTTCCCTTTGAATTCGAGCCTTGCGGGTCTGTTATGAAGTCGGTTGAAGAGCAGCTAGCGCTGATCAAACGTGGTGCAGAAGAACTGTTGGTCGAGTCCGAGCTGATCGAAAAGCTCAAGCGTGGCCAGCCGCTACGTATTAAGGCAGGCTTCGATCCGACCGCGCCGGATTTGCACCTGGGGCACACCGTGCTTATTAATAAGCTGCGCCAGTTCCAGGAACTGGGGCATCAGGTGATCTTCCTTATAGGTGACTTCACCGGGATGATCGGTGATCCGAGCGGCAAGAGCGCTACGCGTCCGCCGCTAACCCGTGAGCAGGTTCTCGAGAATGCCGAGACCTACAAGACCCAGGTTTTCAAGATTCTTGATCCTGCCAAAACCGAGGTGGCGTTCAACTCCACCTGGATGGATCAGATGGGGCCGGCCGACTTCATTCGCCTGACTTCGCAGTACACCGTTGCTCGCATGCTCGAGCGCGACGATTTCGACAAGCGCTACACGACCAATCAGCCAATCGCCATCCATGAGTTCCTCTATCCGCTGGTTCAGGGTTACGACTCGGTCGCCTTGCGCGCGGATGTCGAGCTGGGCGGTACCGATCAGAAGTTCAACCTGTTGATGGGGCGTGAGCTGCAGCGCGGTTATGGTCAGGATCCTCAGTGCATCTTGACCATGCCGTTGCTTGAAGGTCTGGATGGCGTGAAGAAGATGTCCAAATCCTTGGGCAACTACGTCGGTATTCAGGAAGCGCCGGGAGTGATGTACAGCAAGCTGGTTTCGATTCCGGATGCGCTGATGTGGCGTTACTTCGAATTGCTCAGCTTCCGTTCCATGGATGAGATCAATGCGTTCCGCGCCGATGTCGAGGCGGGTGCCAATCCGCGCGACATCAAGATCAAGCTGGCCGAAGAGATCGTTGCGCGCTTCCATGGTGAAGAAGCAGCAGCCAATGCTCATCGTGCAGCGGGCAATCGTATGAAGGATGGCGAGCTGCCGGACGATCTGCCGGAAATCGAGTTGACCGCTACTGAAGATATGCCGATCGCTGCTGTCCTTAATAAGGCAGGCCTGGTGAAGAACTCGGCGGTAGCGCGTGATCTGCTGAATTCCGGCGGTGTACGTATAGATGGTGAGGTTGTGGATCGCACCTTTATATACGTGTTGGGCGCGACCCATGTTTGCCAGGCTGGCAAGAAGGCATTTGCGCGTATTTCGCTCAAATCCGAATAAAGCTGGAATTAGGGGTTGACGGCAGATTCTGGAAGTCTATAATTCGCCCCACTTCCGGCGCAGTCGAAACGGAAAACTCCTTGGTAAACAAAGAGTTACGCAGTTTTCGGCGGCGAGTTGCTTCAGTTCATCGAGGCCCAGAAGGAGTTGAAAGAGCGGTGTTGTGTGGCTCATTTGACGGTTCGATCTTCTCGGTCGAAAGCGGAGAAAAAGAGGTGTTGACAGCAGCGAGTAACGCTGTAGAATTCGCCTCCCGCTAACGAGAGATCGGAAGCGCAAGTGGTTGAAGTTGCAAAGGAA